>JAYTNX010000089.1:0-6436 GCA_043748075.1 Pseudomonadota bacterium | reverse complement strand
GTGACTCGCGCAGCGAGCGCGTAGCGCTTGCCGGTCGGCTTGAAGCCGTCGCGCAGTGTCGCCGGGTCCATCAGCATCTGAAAGCTCGCGGCGGGCAATGGCGCCGCCTCAATGCTGGTGCTGACCAGCGGCTCGAACTTCGAGGTGGCGCCCTTGCGTTGGGCCACGAACCCCGACGAGGCGAAATTCAGCGAGGTCAGCGTCGCGGTGACCACGTCGGCGCTCGACATCGAAGACGCGTCGAGCCCGAGAATGCCGATGTGCCGCGTCGGCGGCTCGCCCTGGCGCATGCTGACCGTGAGTCCGCGCTCGAGGTCGCCGATCGCCACGCCGCGATCGAAGTCCACGCCCCAGGCCGCGAGCAACGGTCCCGGATCCGAGGCGCGATCCGCGCCCATCGCCGCGAGCGGATTGCCGGGCTCGGCGCCGGACGAATCGGCCTCGGCGACCGGATCGACGAACATCAGGATGCGGCCACCGCGCAGCGCGTACTGGTCGATCGCGTACAGCATCGCCGGGGGCAGGCCTTTCGGATGCACCACCACCAGTACGTCGACGTCCGCACCGATCTCCTTTGCCGTCGGTTCCAGTGGCCGGATGTCGAACAGCTGCTCGGCCTGGCCGAGCACCAGCCAGGGATCGGTCGACTGGCCACTCGTCGGGTCGAAGCCTCCGGTCATCGGCAGGCTGGAGAGCCAGGCGACGACGGGCTTTTTCGACGACGACAGCTGCTGGATCAGCTTGGCGACGTCGTACTCCAGGAAAGTTTCCTTGGCCGGGTCGAAAAAATCGATGACGCCGCGGCCATCGGTGGAGTTGGTCGCCGCGAGACCGAAGTACAGCGAGCCGCCGTCGCCGCCGAGCGGCACCGCGCGGATGCCAAACCCGGCGGCGCGATCCTCTTCCTCGGAAAACGGCTGCGGGTCGATGACCGTGAGACGCAGCCTGCCCGATGAGCGTGAGGCCAACTCCTCGAGGAATTCGCGCACGCGGGTGCCGTAGGTGCGCAACGACGGCAGGTTCGCGGTGGCGCCTTCGGACAGGAACAGAGTCAGATTCAGCGGCTCCTTCAGCCCGTCGACGATCTTCTGGGTACCCGGGGCGATGGTGTACAGCTGGTTCTGCGTCAGGTCGAGCCGGGCGCCGCGCAACAGGTTCGAGGACAGCACCGTGAGCGCCACGAACAGGATCCCGAGCGCGAACAGCGCGCCGATGCCGAGGGTGGAACGTCGAATCGCCATCGGTGTCCCGGCCCCCGCTCAGTCGGACTTGCGGGCGTCGAGCACCAGGCTCGTCGCGACCAAGAAGAACGCGATCGTCATCGCGAAGTAGAGCACGTCGCGCAGGTCGATGACGCCTTTCGAGAGCGCTTCGAAATGCGTCAGGAACGACAGCGCCGCGACGGCATCCACCAGCCCCTGTGGTGCCCAGCTGCGGAACGCATCGAGCACCAGTGGATAGCCGGCGAGCAAGAACACGAAGCAGGCGACGACGCCGAGGATGAAGGCGATCACCAGGTTGCGCGTCAGCGCCGACATGCAGGACCCGATCGCGAGGAAGCCGCCTGCCATCAACAGGCTGCCGACGTAAGCCGTGACGATTGCGCCGTGATCTGGCGACCCGAGGTACTCGACCGTGATCCACAGCGGGAAGGTCAGCGCGAGCGCGATCGCCGCGAAGCACCAGGCCGCGAGGAACTTGCCGAGCACCGCCTGCCAGAGCGTGATCGGCTGAGTCAACAGCAGCTCGAGGCTGCCGCTGCGGCGCTCCTCGGCCCAAAGGCGCATCGAGATTGCCGGGATCAGGAACAGGTAGAGCCACGGCAGGAAATTGAAGAAGGGCGCGAGGTCGGCCTGACCGCGCTCGAAGAACCCCCCAAGATAGAACGTGAACGACGCCGATAACAGCAGAAAGATCAGGATGAACACATACGCGAGCGGGGTCGCGAAATAGCTGCCGAGTTCGCGGCGGAACAGGATGCCGATCATTCCCACGGTAACTCCCTCGCTCCGGTGCCGGTGTTCAGGCCGTGATGGTCCGGAACACGTCATCGAGGCGTCCGGCCTCGAGCTGCAGTTCGCCGAGCCGGGTCCCGGAGCGCGCCGCGAGCGACTGCACCGGTCCGAGCAGGCTCGCGCCGTTGCGGGGCAGGGCGGTGAGCCGGCGCTCGCGCGCGGCGTACTCCACTGCCGCGACCTCGGGCAGCGACTCGAGTGCGCTGCGAACGAGCGCGGCGTCCTCGTCGCCCGCGAGACGGAAGGACAGTGCGTTGTGATAGCGCGACCGCGCCGCGAGCTGCTGCGGGGTTTCGTCGGCCACGATCCGGCCCCGCGAGATGATCACGGCGCGGGTGCAGACCGCCGCGACCTCCTCGAGGATGTGCGTCGAGATCACGACGATCTTGTCGCGTGACATCTCCGCGATCAGGGTGCGCACCTCGTGCTTCTGGTTCGGGTCGAGGCCATCGGTGGGTTCATCCAGGATCAGCACTGCGGGATCGTGCACGATGGCCTGCGCCAGCCCGACGCGACGCCGGAACCCCTTCGACAGCGTCTCGATGGTCTGTTCCCGTACCGACTCGAGCTGCAGGCGCCCATAGACGTGGTCGAGTCGCGAGCGCCGGTGCGCGCCGACGAGGCCGCGCAGGTCGGCGATGAAGCCGAGAAAGCCGCGTACCGTCATCTCGCCGTAGCTCGGTGCGCCTTCCGGCAGGTAGCCGAGGCAGGCGCGTGCGGGGATCGGCGCCGTGCCCACGTCGTGGCCGCAGATCGAGGCGCTGCCGGAGCTCGGGGCGACGAAACCGGCCAGCATGCGCATGGTGGTGGACTTGCCGGCGCCATTCGGGCCGAGAAAGCCGAGCACCTCGCCGGGCGCCACCTCGAAGCTGACATCCTCGACTGCCGGAATGCTGCCGTAACGCTTGGTGAGCTGAGTGGTCTTGATCATGTGCGGCAGGTAGAGGGCGATGCAGGCGTAAAGTTCCCGCTCGCGAGCCGGGTGCACACGAGCGGGTTGGGGATTCTGGGCAACCCGGCGCCCCGAGATCAAGCGCCATTGCTCGCGGGCGCCGGGAACGCCGGAGCCGTGGCGGGCCGACCGGCTTGCACTAGAATGACGGTATGCCGAATCTCGTCAAGCGCACCACGCTGATCGTCCGCAGCGTTGCCCGCTCGGTGGCGTTCTACCGCGACGTACTGGGTTTTTCGGTCTGGTACGACGACCAGATCGAGCTCTCCGGCGTCGGCCTCGCCGCTGGCCAGCGCGGCGACCAGACCCACCTCGTCATCATGAAGGCCGCCGACCCGGTCGTCGGCATGATCGGGCTGCTGGAGTTCACCGCGCCGCGGCTGCCCGAGCCGGCCGGCCCGAAGCGCGGCCTCGGCATCGGCGACATCGTGTTCGTGATGCAGGGCGACGACGTGCAGGCCGTGCATCAGCGCGCGCTGCAGGCCGGCGCGCGCATCCACGCGGCGCCGCATCGCTTCGAGGTGCGCGGTGCAGAGGGCCGCGACGTGAGCATGACGTCACTGAGCCTCTGGGATCCGGACGACTACTTCATCGAATTCAACCAACGCCATGTCTGAGCCGGACACCCTCGCCCCGCCGGTTCTGGTCTGGGACCTGCCGGTGCGCATCATGCACTGGACTCTGGTGCTGGGCGTGGCAGGCGCCTGGGCGACCCAGGAACTCGAGGGCGACTGGTTCAGTTACCACGTCTGGTGCGGCTATGTCGTATTGCTGGTCGCCACGACGCGCGTCGTCTGGGGTTTTCTCGGCACCCGCCACGCACGCTTCGCGCAGTTCGTGCGTGGTCCGGGTACGGTCCTCGGCTATCTGCGCTCGATGCTGCGGAAGGAGCGCGTGCATCACGCCGGGCACAATCCGCTCGGCGCGTTGATGGTGCTCGCGCTACTGGCGATGCTGCTGGCGCAGGCCAGCACCGGGCTGTTCGCCAACGACCAGATCATGTCCACCGGTCCGCTCTATGGCTACGTGACAGGCCAGACGAGCGACCGGCTGACCACGATTCACAAACAGCTGTTCGACCTGCTGAGCGTCGCAATCTTCCTGCACGTGACGGCGGCGTTCGTCTATCTCTTCGTCAAGCATGACAACCTGATCCTCCCCATGATCACCGGTCGCAAGGCCGGGGCGGCGATCGCGCCCGAGGATCGCGTCGCCCGTTCCCGGAGCTGGCTTGCAGTGCTCGTGTTCGGCGCCCTGGCCGCGGCGCTATATGCCGTGGTCCGCCAGGCGCCGGAAGCGTCGCTGTTCACGTTCTGAAGCGCACGACTCGACCCTCAGACAGGCCATGCAACAACCCCCTCGCGCAGGCGCCTTGCCGTCCGACCGGCCCCCTCGCTATGCCCTGACCACGCAATGCCCGGATACCACCGGCATCGTCGCTGCGGTTGCCGGTTTCCTCGCGGCCCATAACTGCCTGATCACCGAGGCGCAGCATTTCGACGATCCGTATGCGAACACGTCTTTCATGCGCGCCGTGTTCCACGACAATGGCCAGGGAATCCCGACGCTCGAGGAACTCGACCGCGCGTTCGCCGCCCAGGCCGGCGCGCGCTTCGGCATGAGCTGGAAGTTCCACGAGGTCAGCCGTCGCTGCCGCACAGTGCTGGCCGTCTCCCGGCAGGGCCACTGCCTCAACAGCACCCTGCACCGCTGGAGCACGGGCACGATGCCGATCGAGGTGGTCGCCGTCGTGTCGAACCACCAGGACCTGCGCAGCCTCGTCGAATGGCACGGCGTGCCGTTCCACTACTATCCGATCGGCGAAGGTCGCAAGGTGGAGCAGGAGCAGCGCCTCTTCGAGCTGTTCGATCGCGTCGACGGCG
The DNA here is from genome assembly GCA_043748075.1 of Pseudomonadota bacterium. Lineage (GTDB taxonomy): Bacteria > Pseudomonadota > Gammaproteobacteria > Steroidobacterales > Steroidobacteraceae > UBA964. The sequence continues at coordinate 1,586 of JAYTNX010000089.1, read as the reverse complement.
AACTGCTGGTGCTGGCGCGCTACATGCAGGTGCTGACGGCGGCGGCCTGCGCGCGGTTCGAGGGCCGCGCGATCAACATCCACCACTCGTTCCTGCCGGGGTTCAAGGGCGCCAAGGCCTACCACCAGGCACATTCCCGCGGGGTGAAGCTGATCGGTGCGACCGCCCACTACGTCACGACCGACCTCGACGAGGGGCCGATCATCGAGCAAGAAGTGGAGCGGGTCGACCATGCGCTCTCGCCGGTCGAGCTGGCGGTCGTCGGCAGCGAGCTCGAAAGCCTGGTGCTGAACCGCGCGATCAAGTGGCACGCCGAGCGGCGGGTGTTCCGCAACGGCGCGAAGACCGTCGTACTTCGCTGAGGCGCCGGTCAGCCGCCGACGTCGGTGACGCTCAGCACCGCCACGAAGTGGCAGGCGACCCCGGCGAGCACGAACACGTGCCAGACCGCGTGGGTATAGCGCCGCGTCTTCCAGGCGTAGAAGGGCACGCCCAGCGTGTAGAACAGGCCGCCAGCCAGCAGCCAGCCAAGTTGCCAGTCCGTCAGCGCGGCGGCGAGCGGCTCGACGGCCGCGATGGCCGCCCAGCCCATGCCGACGTACATCAGCGTCGAGAGGCGCGGATAGCGGAAGCCGACGGTGTTTTTTGCGACCACGCCGAGCACCGCCAGCGCCCAAATGACCGCGAACAGCGACCAGCCCCAGGCGCCGCGCATCACCCCGAGCGTGAATGGCGTGTAGGTGCCGGCGATCAGCAGATAGATCGCCGAATGATCGAGCGTGCGCATCCGTGACTTGAGGCGCGGCTCGCGGACGGCGTGGTAGAGGCTCGAGGTGATGAACAGCAGCAGCGCGGTGACGGCAAACACCAGGGCGCTCACCGTTCGCCAGGGGTCGCCGCTGTCCTTGCCGACCGCCAGTAGCCAGGGAATGGCGACCAGGCTCGCAACGATGCCGAGCACGTGAAGCCCGGTGTGGAACAGCTCCTCGGTCCGCGTATAGGGCAGGGCAGTCATGGGCGAATCATCGGGGCTCAAGCCGAGGCGGCGTCGAGCGCCTCCATCATGGGGTGCTCCAGGCGCAACCGCGTCCCGCCGAGCAGTTCGTGCAGCTGTGGCACCGAGGTCGCGCTGGCGATCGGTGCCGTCACGCCCCGAGCGAGCAGCCAGGCCAGCGATACCTGGGCGGGCGTCGCCGAGGTCGTGGCCGCGACGGTATCGAGCGCGGCCAGGATCCGCAGCCCGCGGGCGTCGAGCATCGACTGCGCGCGCGCGCCACGCGGGCTCTTGCCCGCGTCGGCGGCGCTGCGGTACTTGCCGGTCAGGAAACCCGACGCGAGCGCGTAGTAGGGAATGACGCCGATCTGCTCACGGACGCAGAGTGACGCAAGCTCCCCCTCGAACGTGCTGCGGTCCACGAGGTTGTAGGGCGGTTGCAGGCTTTCGAAGCGCGCCAGGCCCTCGGCCGCGCTGATGCGCAGCGCGGCGGCCAGTCGTGGCGCCGAGTAGTTGGAGGCGCCGATCGCGCGCACCTTGCCCGCGCGCATCAGCTCGTCGAAGGTGCGCAGCGTTTCCTCCAGCGGCGTCG
>JAYTNX010000088.1:0-14528 GCA_043748075.1 Pseudomonadota bacterium | reverse complement strand
CCACAGTCCGACTGCGCGTCAGCCCCGGAACGCTCGACGTCATGCACTCGCCGCAGACGCATCGCCCGAGTCAGGAACTCCGCCGCGGATGTCGCGTCGCGGGTCAGGAACGTGACGCGCTCGAGCGGACCACAAAGCGTGGGGGCGGCGCCCGCACGGGGCGCCATCGGATCCGCGTCACCCATCGATGCACAATTTGGTGGTTTGAGGCCGCACGCGCCGGGGCTACCAGAGTGTCGAGGTGCTGAACAACGCGAAATCCGGATCCCGCGTCACCAGAACCAGCCGCTCCAGTTCACTTTGGGCGGCGAGCACGCGGTCGAATGGATCGCGATGTGGCACGTCATAGGAACCTGCGCGCAGCGCGTGATCCTGGGATATCGACAGTGGCCGGAAGCCGTCCGCATCGACCAGCGCACCGAACCGCGATGCGGCGTCCTCGAGCCCCGGCAACTTGCCGAGACGAACCTTGGTCGCGATCTCCCAGGCAGTCGCCGCGCTGACGAAAACCTCGTTCGTCTCATCGATGATCGCCGCGCGTGCGGAAGCGGAGAGCTGCGGATCGTCGGTCTGCCACCACAGCAGGGCGTGCGTATCGAGCAGCAGCCTCACGGCTCTATTCCCAGCCCGAGAGTTCCGTCGGTGAAAGCGCCTCGAAGAACGCCGGTGTCAGACGACCCGCGAGGCGGCCGGGCTTGCGGGTGCTCTTCGGCGATGCCAGCGGCAGCAGCCGCGCGTACGGCTTGCCGGCCTTGGCGAGAATGATTTCCTCACCGGCATGCGCGTCCTCCAGGAGGCGCGAGAAATGAGTCTTGGCGTCGTGGACGTTGAAGATACGAGCCATTCTGGCCAGCCCCGATCCCTAGTGGACTAATTGATGGACTAACACTACTCCTGGCTGCACACCCGATCCAGTTCCAATTTCAAGCCAAGCGCACCCGATACAGACCCAGCAGGCTGCGAACGGCTTCGGCCCGCCCACGAAGCGTCGCCGCTGCCGCAGCTTCTGTGGCGTGCTTGCGACAGAGATTTGTACCTGCAGACGTGCGGCTTGCAAGAAAATCACCGCTCGAATAACGTCATACGAACATGACCAGATGGCATTTCGCAACACTCGAGTCAGACCGGCGACGTCGCCCACCACAGGAGATCTCAATGAGGGTTACTCGCCCCACTCGCGTCCTCAGCGCCTTGGGCGCCACCGTCGCCACGCTGCTCTCAGCCTTGCCGGCGGCCGCACAGGCGCAGGCGCCGGCCCAAGCCGATGCAGACGCCGGCCTCGCGCTCGAGGAGATCGTCGTCACCGCGCGCAAGCGTGCCGAGAACCTGATCGACGTGCCGTTGTCGGTGACCGCGGTGACCGCCGCCGTGCTGGAAGAGCGCTCGATCCGCGACGTGCGCGATCTGGCGGCGTTCACGCCCGGACTGTCGTACACGGCTTCCTTTGGACGCACGGCGCTCGAGCGGCCGGTGATCCGCGGGCAGTCGAACATCATCGGCAGGGCGAACTCCTCGTTCTTCGTCGACGGCGCCTACCTCAGCGGCGCCGCGGTCTCCACGGAGATCGACAACCTCGAACGCATCGAAGTCATCAAGGGGCCGCAAGCGGCCCAGTACGGACGCTCGACGTTTGCCGGGGCGATCAACTATGTGACTCGCAAGCCGAGCGAGACATTCGAGGGCAAGGCAATGGCGACCCTCGGCTCTGACGATCTGCGCGAGGGCATGCTGTCGTTGACGGGTCCGCTGACCGACACACTGTTCTACTACTTCGGCGCCCGCCACTATGAAACCGGCGGCCAGTACACGAACTCGCTCGACGGCAGCCCGCTCGGCGAGGAAGAGTCGAACGGTGCCACCGTCAAGCTGCGCTGGGCCCCAACGGAAAGCTTCGAGGCAAACTTGCTGCTGACCTACGCCGAGGATCGCGACGGCGGACTGGCGCTGGGCTTCCAGGGCCGGGAGTTCAACAACTGCCAGCCTCGTTCCGCGACGCTACCGCGCTCGCGCGCCTATTTCTGCGGCGAGGTCGTCGATACGGACCTGCTGTCTTTCCGGCAGCGCAACAATATCTTGGCGCGGGGCGGCGGTATGGAGCGAGATCGCACCCGAACGGCCCTGCGCCTGAACTGGAATTTTGTCGGAGACTACGAGCTCGTTTCGGTCAGCGCCTACAGCGCGGAGCAGTACAAGAACGCCACCGACCAGAGCTGGAATGCCTACGACGCGTTCCAGCCGAACGATCCGCCCGGGGTACAGCCGCCCATCCCGGCGGGACCTACCGGACTCGTCGTCCGTCAGTTCCTGAATTCCGGCTCGTTCTGGCGCGACAATTGGGAAGACCGCAACGACTTCTCACAGGAGTTGCGTGTCAACTCCCCGACCGACAAGGATCGGCGCTTCGTCTGGTCCGCGGGCGTCTATTACTTCACAGGCCAGGACGACCAGACGGCGTCATTGAAGGCGTATCCGGACGGCACGATCCTCGCCAACGGCACCGCTGCGTTGTCGCTCGAGAAGACCACGAACAAGGCCGTGTTCGGCAGCGCCGAGTACCGCTTCACCGACCGCTGGACGCTCAGCGCCGAAGTGCGCAACGCGGAAGACGAGATCTCGGTCGTCAATTACGCCTATCCGTCGATCGCGCTGTCGACGGCGGGTGGCGTCTGGTCGCAGGTCGTCAACGGCATGTCGGGCGTCGCACTGCCCACCTCGGTCTCCTATGCCCTCGGCGCGACGCCGAGGGGCACGTTCAAGAGCACGACGCCGCGGGCGAGTTTGCGCTTCGAGCCTAGCGAGGAGGCCACCTATTACCTGACTTGGGCGCGAGGCAACAAGCCGGGCGGCTTCAACACCGGTAACGTGGTGCTGCTGCTGAATCAGCAGGGAATCTCCGACACCTATGGCGAGGAGAAGGTCGAGTCGACGGAGCTGGGAGGAAAGTTCAGGCTACTCGACGGCCGGCTGCAGCTGAATGTCGCCGCGTTCTACAACGACCTGTTCAACCAGCAGCTCACGTCGAACATCGCCGGCCAGGTCGGCGCGCAATCGATCGTCGGCTCGTACGTCGCCAACGTCGGCGAGTCGGAGATCCAGGGCCTGGAGTTCGAGCTTCAGGCGCGCCTGACGGCGAACTGGGATCTCAGCGTGGGCTACGCGTTCAACGACGCGAAGTTCGTGACCTTCGTGAGCTCCGACCAGGCTGACCTGTACTCGCCACGCCCGGCGTCGGCGTTCACCAACGGTGTCGGTTGCTTCACGGCCAACCCACCGGCGGGCGTGCCGACCTGCCAGGCCATTCGCGATCTCGACAACGCGCAGTACGGGGATGTGTCGGGCAAGGAGCTGCCTCGCGCACCGCGTCACCAGGGCTATGTCAGCTCGACCTGGCGCCGGGCGCTCGCCAACGACATGACGCTGTCGATCGGCGGCGACCTGACCTACGAAGGCTCGAAGTTCGACCAGATCCACAACCTGCTCGAGACGGGCGATCGTACCTATCTCAACGCGCGGATCGGACTCGACGGCGAGAAGTGGAGCCTGCAGCTGTGGGGCAAGAACCTGGCTGACGACGACACGGCGATCGACATCCTGCGCTACATCGATGCGCGCACGCCGCTACCGACCAACGTGGCGGGCGCCTCGGCCTGGTCGGTCACGAATAGTCCGCGCGGCTTTGTCATTACTCCCCCGCGCAAACTTCAGGTGGGCCTGACGGCGACCTATCGGTTCTGACGCGGGCTTGCTGACGACGGAACCGAACGGGGTGAGGGTCGCACGTGACCCTCACCCCGGACCGCGGCGACGCTCTCGGGCAGTGAGCTGCTCCTCGTAGGAGAAGCCGGACTCCGCATAGCCGAACGGATCCTCGAGCAGCCCGGGATGCAGTCGGGCGGTGATGGCGACGAAGCCCGCAGGCAGCTGCGAGCGATCCAGCGTCTTGAAGCCGCTCGCATGCCAGAGCATGTGCCCGGGCGTGCGACTGCCCATGAACATCCACGGTTGCCAGTCGGTCTGGGCGCTGTAGAAGATGTTGACGGGTGGACCACTCTGCTGCGGGTCTTCCAGCGCCGCCAGCGGCAGCCGGTAGGTCAGGAAATCGCAGTAGGTGCGGAACTCGCCCGTCGAGGCGAGCGGCCAGCGATCCGGCTGCTGGGTGTTGCGATAGCGGCGCAGTGTTTCCTGCTGCACCGTGATGTCCGCGCCCTGCCTGCGCCAGTCGAGCAGGAACGGCGGCCCGGACGCCGCGGCCGGGTCATGCGTGTTGTACGCGACGCCGCGCGCCGTCAGCACGAACTTCAGCGGACCCACCAGCCCGTGCATCGGTTCATCGACCTTGCCGGTGAACGGATTGCGGATCTCGCGCACGAGCTCGCCCGTGGCAAGGTCCGTGAAGTGCATCAGCTCGCGCCGCCATTGCCGGAAACTGCCGTCGCCCACCGCTTCATAGCGGTCGACCAGCCCGGAATCGTAGCCTAGGAACGGCACCGCCACCTCGCCTTGCCGCACCGCATAGACCCGCCCGCTGGTGTAGGTGTAGACCGTGCGGCCCGACCGATCACCGCGCGTCTTGACGAATGCGCGGACGTTGTCCGCCGGATTGCTGAAGTCGAATGAGCTGCGTCGCGGGCGTGAAATCGCCGCAGCATCGGCCAGCAACGGCGACGCGGCGGCCGAGGTCAGCAGGCGCAGCGCCTGGCGGCGGCCGGGTCCCGAGCGGTCTGTGGGGTTGTCCACGCCGCGTAGTCTAGCGCGGCGGAATTCGGCGGCGATTGGAACCGGTCGAACGGCTCGGTCACGCCCGCCAAGTCGATCCCACTACGGGCAGATCTCGTTGGACGATTGGTCCGGAGAGTAGTCGTATCGGGCCAATGCGTCTCCGGGGCCCCGCGGCTCCTCCTTGAACGTCTTCCAGTCGATTGGCCCATGACGGAACCGAAAGACGAGCCGCGAGAGCACCGTGCCCCAACCCTTGCGGTTGTAGGCATGGGCTTCGAGCCAGCGCGATCCAGATCCATAGCCGGTATTCACCAGGTCGACCCGGGTCTTGCTGCCTTCGCAGAGCGGACTGAAGTACAGGACCAGACTGGTCGAGTTGCCTCGCAACTCGGACATGAACATCGGAGTCATCCAGGTGACCGAGAGCATTTTCCCAGGATCGACGGCGACCACCCTGCCGTCGTTGCCCCGATCCAGCGGGTCGGTCTCGCCGGTCTTGAACACGACCCGATAGACGCCTCCCGGCCTGAGGTCGACTTCCGCCTGGTAGCCCATGAAGGTCGGCACGCCATCGCTCGTCGTCCAGGCGTTCCAGACCTGGCTAACCGGCGCGTCCACAATCACCGTCTTGCGGATGGGCTCTGGATAGACGGCCGGTTCCGCGGCGGCAGCCAGTGACGAGTGTGCAGCCGCGAGGGCGAAGGCAACCAGCGCGCTTCTCGCACGATGCGGCATCCGAACGGTGGCCCATGCAGCGCGCCGGCGCGGGTTTCGATCGTTCATCAAAACCTCAGGTTGGCTTCCACGCCGAAGCTGCGCTGCGAGCCATACACCACCGCAAGCGGAAACGTCACATTCGCGGCGTTCAGGCCGGAGCCGAAATTCAGCGGTGTGCCATCGTCCAGCGCGTTGTCGACGAACGCCTCGAGGCTCCAGATCTCTCCCCGCGCAATGCCCGCACGCAGGTTCAGGGTGTTTCGGTCGCCAACGTAGCCGATATTCGTCGGCGGTGTCGTCGTGTACTGCTTCGACTGATACTTGTAGTTGCCGCGCAGCGTCCAGTCGAAGCGTTCCGTCAGCGGGCGCACGACGTCCGCAACGAGGCTGAACTGCCACTCACTCTGTCGAGGCAAGGACAGGCCATTGAGATCGAGCCGCGTACGCCCGAGCGAATCGGTGACGACACGCCCCGCGCAGGCCGGAATGTTCCGGCACTGCCCCACCGAGGCGCTGCTATTGAGAAACGAACCGCTCTTGAATGTGGGTTTGGAGTACGCGACGCCCGCTCCGAGTTCCACACCGTCGGTCACCCGGGTCGACAGTGAGGCTTCGAAGCCGTAGGCATCGGCATCGCCGCCGTTCGTGATGACGGACCCGAGGCCGGTCGCGGAGAATCCGAACAACTGCAACCCGGTGAGCGTCGAATAGAACGCCGCGACATTGACCAGCGCCCGGCCGCCGAAGACCGCTGTCTTGATGCCGGCCTCGTAAGTGAGGTTCTCTTCGGGGTCGTACTGCACGTCCGCCGCCGGAATCGTCGAGCCGGAATTGAAACCACCCGCCTTGTTGCCCTTGGCGACCGAGGCATAGAGCAGCACGTCAGACGCCGTCTCGTAGCCCGCGGTGGCGCGATAGCTCCAGAAGTTCCAGGAGCCGCCGATGCCGTTGGCGCCGTCGGGATCGGTTGCCGGCAACGACAGGAAACTACCCGACTGGTTCTGCGACTTCTTCTGCCGTGATCGACGCGCCTCCGCGGACAGCGTCAGCTGGTCCGTCGCCTGGAAGTCTACGACCGCGAATACGGATGACTCTTCGTCTTCCAGACGAACGAACTGGATGAATGGCGAGCGACTGCCGTCGCGCGTGGAGCCGATCGGGAACAGGATCAGCGGATTGCGTCCCGCGGGAACCGGGCTCGCATCGACCGTCAGCGTACTGTCGGTATTCGCTGCGTAGGTGTTGTAGAACCCGCCGAGGCTGATACGCAGCCGGTCCGTCGCGTCGAACGAGCCGCGCAGCTCCTGCGAGAACGAATGGTCATGGGAAGTGGCCGAGGTGTAGGTCGAGAGACTGGCCGTGCCGGCAGGTGTCCCCACGAGCGCGAAAGGGAAGCCCACGCCGGTGGCGTCCTGGTCACGGTTCTGGAAGAAGCTGTTGTCACCGTACGACGTCAAACTCTTGATGTCGATCGGGCCCAGCTGCAGCTTGATCTCCGCGGTGGCGAGCAACAGCTCCCGCTTGTTCCCGAACAACGGAAATCCCGGCTTCGACGAGCGAATCACCGTCGAGTCGGAGTAGTCGGGAAGCGCGCCACAGATGGCGGGCTGGAACGCCCCTGCCGCGGCGCCGCAGTTTCCGACCAGGAACGCCCGCGCCGGCTGATCCAGTTCATCCTTGGCGTAGAACACCGTTCCGAGCACGTTGAACGTCTCGGACGGCTTGAACTCGACCGCGCCCTGAACAGCGGTTCGCTCCCCGCCATCGAAGCCGACGCCGTTCACGGGATCCTTCCAGGTGCCGTCTGAGGAGTCGTAGCGCGCGCCGAGCCGCGCGGTCAGCGTGTCCCCGACGAGCGGTCCGCTGACGGTTCCCGAGATGGCGCGACGTCCATCCTCGCCGCCGATGAGGCGTACCGCGCCTTCCAGTTCATTGGCGGGTCGCTGGGTCACATAGTTGATCACGCCCGCATAGGCGTTGCGTCCATAGAGGGCGCTGACCGGACCTTTGATGACCTCGACCCGTTCGATGTCGAGAAACGACGCATCGACCAAGTTGTTGTTCTGGATGTAGACGCCATTGTAGAAGACGGCGACGTTGTTTTCTGCGAACTGGCCGCCGGTCAACTGGCTCAAACCGCGGATGACCGGAGAGTTCAACGTTCCCGAGCCGAACTCGCTCAGGCTCAGCCCCGGCGTGAGCGCGACGATGTCCCGGAGGTCCGAGACGCCCTGGTCCTGGATCGCCTTTGAGGAAACCGCCGTGATGGACAGCGGAATGTCCTGAAGCTTCTCCTCGCGCTTGCGTGCGGTGACGATCACCTCATCCAGCATCGAAGTCGACGCCGCGGCATCCTGCGCCAGACCCGGCTGTGCAGCCCCGGGACCCGCCACGCACGCGATGCCGCAGACCGCAGTGATCAGCGCACTCCTGCGCGCCGGCCGATATCCGCCGTGGGGCGCATGCATTGACGTTTCCATAGAACCCTCGCGTTGAGTGGGTCGACCCGCTGTTCTCCCGGATCGTCCTCCCTACTTCGGCGACGAACCAATAGAACTACGGTATGGGTCGATGCCCGTCGGAAGTGGCCATGTCCCGCGAGCATCGGAGAATCCGCCATACTGATTGGCGGGCTCCCCTGGTGCCCTGTTGGATCTCCTGCATGGAAGCGAGTATCGACATGACCCAGCCCGCCCCGGGAAAGACCCTGCTCGCCGCGGCCCACGGCCGCACGGGACGCGCCATCCTGCAGGCGCTCGTCGCTCGCCAGGTGCCGGTTCGTGCCCTCGTGCGTCGCGACACCCAGTCTGCGGCCCTGCTCGCGCTGGGTGCCGCGGAATGCGCCTTGGGCGACCTGCAGGACCCAGTCTCGCTCACGCGCGCCGCCCGGAGCTGCGACACTGCGATCTACATCGGCCCGCCGATGCATCCGGACGAGGTCACGATGGCCGCCGCCTTCTACCGTGCGGCCCAGGACGGCGGCTGTTCGCACTTCCTCTACTACTCGGTGCTGCACACCGTCTGTCGCGAGATCCGCCATCACCGGCTGAAGCTCGAAGTCGAGGAAGCGATCGTCAACGGCCCCCTGCCGTTCACGATCCTGCAGCCTGCGCGCTACATGCAGCACCTCGAGCCGTTGCTGGCGCAGGTGCGGGACGGCGTGCACGCGATGCCTTTCGGCGTCGACCTGAAGTTCAACGTCGTCGACCTGCTGGACGTGGCGGAGGTGGTGGCAGGGGCGATCGCCGCGCCACGTCTGCGGCACGGCATCTACGAGCTCGCCGGGCCCGAAGCGCTGTCGCAGCGCGACATGGCGGCGACGCTGTCGCGGCTGCTCGCGCGCCCGGTCGAGGCACGCGCGCTGCCGCTCGAGACGATGCGGGAGCGGGCTACCCAGGCGGGTGCCAGCCCGGACCGCGTCGAGCAGATGGCGATCATGAACGGCCACTACGACCGTCACGGCATGCTCGGCAACCCCTTCGTGCTCGCGGCGCTACTCGGTCGCACGCCAACGACGTTTGCGCAGTATGCGGCGAGAGTGCTCTCGCCCGCGGGAGCCGCGGGCGGATGAGCCGCGACCCGGCGCCGGCGCCGGGGTTCGACTGGCACCACGGATTTACGGGGACGCAACGGCGGACTGTTCATTCCTGCAGGAACCCGATCAGCAGGTCGTTGAACAGATCCGGCATCACCTCGGGATGGAGGTGACCGCCCGAACCCAGCAGCTCGAACCTGGCCTGCGGCAGCGCGAGCGCCACCTGCCGCGAGACACTGTGCGGCACGACCTGGTCGTCCGCCGCCGCGATCACCAGCGTGCGGACTCGCAGGTTCGGCAGACGCGTCAGGACATTGCATTCCACCGTGGCCTGCAGCCGGCTCAATTCCACTTCGCTCGTGGCAAGACCGGCAACGCGCTCGGCGGTGTGTTCGCGGATCAGCCAGGGGCGCGCGTGCAGCCAGGACGCGGGCACGCTGCGCAGCAAGTCGTGCAGGGCATACGCCTCGCCGCCGCACTGCTCGAGCACCTTCTGCTGCAGCCGCACCTGTTCCACGCCGTACGGCGAAGGCTCCGCCCACGGCGCACCGAGAACGAGCTTCTCGACGCGGCCGGCATGGCCGATCGCCAGCTGCAGGGCCACAGCGCTGCCGAGGCCGTGTCCGACCAGGGTTGCCGTCTCGATCCCGAGCACGTCCAGCATCGACAGCAGGTCCTCGGCCATCTGGCCGACGCTGTAGCGGATGCGCGAGTGCGAACTGCGACCGACACCGCGCGCATCGAACGCGATCGCGCGTCGTGTCGCCGCCAGCGGCCCGAGCTGCTTGCGCCAGAACGTCGCGCGGCCATCAAGCCCGGCGATGCAGACGACGGGCGGGCCGGCGCCCGACTCGTCGACGGCCAGCAGCGCGTCGCCGATATCGAGTGTGCGGGTCGTCACGCGGGCGTCAGCGCCGCGTGGCGACGATCGACTGCAGGAAGCCGTTGGCGAGCCGCGGCCCCGGCTGCAGGTCGAAGCCGCTCGAACGCAGCAGGCCGTGGAAATCCGCCTTCACGAACTCCGGCGAATAGGGCTCAACGTTGTCGCGCGAGTCGTAGTCGATCAGGAACCGCGCGACGGGTGAAAGCTGCTGGCTGGCACTGGGGAACTCGTAGATCGAGAACTGCCCCGCGGGTCGCAGCACGCGCGCGACCTCCGGAATGACCCGCTCGGTGATGGCCCACGGAATCTCGTGGAACAGGATGTAGGCCATCACCACGTCGAAGTGGCCGTCCGGAAATGGCATCGACTCGGCCAGACCCTGGACGAAGCGCACGTCGATGCCACGTTCGGCGGCGCGCAGATGGCCGTAGCGCAGCAGCGGCAGCGCCACGTCGAGACCCGAGACTTCCGCCTGCGGGAAGCGCTGCTTCAGTGCCACCGCGCCCTGGCCGATCGAGCACGCGAGGTCGAGCACGCGCTGCACTCGCCCATCCGCCGGCACCGTCGTCTTCTGCGCCATCTCGACGTGCATCTGGTCCTGGGCGTTCTCGCCCTGATAGAACACGTGCGTGCCGTAGTGATACACCGCGCCACCGATCGGATCGTCGGGATAACCGCCCGGCTGCAGATGCACTTCGTAGCGCGCGTAGTCGGGCACCACGAACGACGGGTCGTAGGTCAAGCTGCCGGGTCCGCGCGTTTCGGCGAGCGACATGGATTGCAACAGCTCGTCGGACTGCGGTTCGAAACTCGCCCGCGTGCGGCGCCACATCATCTCCTGATGGCTGCGCATGAAGCGCTGCCAGGCGCGAACCAGCGGCAGCCGATCGAGTGTGGTGCGCACCTGCTCCAGCGAAGGCGGCCCGCCGCCTGCGCCGCAGTCGCGCTCCACCGCGGCGTTGCCGACGCGCTCCAGAAGCGGGTACATCTCCTGCACCGCCTTGACGCGGAAGCTCTGCACGAAATCGAGATAGCTCTCGTCGGCGAGCGACGTCGTACGCGGCAGCAGCCCGTCTTTGCCGCGGTTCATGCCGCACCCCCGTTCCGCACCGTGGCGCCCTGCCGTCCGGCGCCGGCCTGTGCGGAATCGAGCGTCGGGCGCCGCGCAAAGCTGCGGAACACCTGGGTCACCAGCTGCTCGCGTTCCACACGTCGGCGTGCCTGTTCGTCGGGCGACGGCCGGTACTGCTCGATCAGGCTCTGAACGTCGGGGCGCGCGTGCGACTGCGCCAGCAGCGCCTCGATTACGCCCTCGAGCACGAGCGTGCGGTCGTGGTAGGTCCACACCGCGGCCGTCAGCTCGAGCATCGATTCCATCAGGTTGTCGAGCACGACGTCGTCGTAGTAGCGCCGACCGGGGCCATTGATCTCGGCACCGAACGGCGGGCGTGGGTCGGTCATGACGGGAGCACTCCTCGAGGATCGGCGTGGCCAGCGCCGGTTCGCAGCGCGACCAGTCGCTGCTCGGTCAGGTCGTAGAACCCGATCAGTACGCAGCTGGTCACCAGCATCAACGCGGGCAGCGCACCGACGGCGATCGAGATGGCGAGCAACGCCGAATCGGGCTGGCGCACCAGCGCGCCATCCGAACTCGACAGATAGCCCATCGCGCCGAGAAAGCCACCCGTCAACGCCAGGCCGATCGCCGATGCGAGCTTCTCGGCCATCGTGTAGAAGCCCGCGAACAGCGCTTCGCGGCGCTCGCCGTGACGAAGATAGTCGTACTCGATCGCATCGGGGAGCAGCGCCTGGCCGGCGAGCAGCGTGCCGCAGCCGAGCACACCCATCGCGCCGGCGCGCACCAGTACCCAGATGGGATCCTCCGCCGGGCCGGCGAGCAGCCACGTGAGGCTCAGCGCGGCATACGCAACGCCCGCGAACATGAACGTGCGCCGCTTGTCGGTGCGCTTGATCAGGCGCAGCCACAGCGGCAACGAGGCGAACATCGTCGCCGTGGAGACCACCGTGAAGGTGCCGAGCAGCGCATACGTGGCGCGCAGCACATGGACGACGAAGTAGGCGAAGGTCGCGCCGAAGCTGGCAATGGCCAGCAGCAGGGCCAGCTTCGACAGGATCAGCATCACGAACGGGCGATTGCCGGCGACCGCGCGCAACTGCTCGCCGAAGCCAATGCGTGCGGCCGCAGGACGCGGCGCGGTGGTATCCGCGCCGGATGCCTGACCCGACGTCGCTGCGTGACTCGCCGTCGTGGCCTGCGCCGACCGGGTCAGCCAGAAGCAGGCGAGACCGCAGACGACCAGTGCCGCAGCCAGCACCACGCTCATCAGGCTGTGGCCGCGACGTCCGTCGCCGAAAGCGACGATCAGCATCGGCGCGGCGTAGCCAGCCACCAGCTGCGCCGCCCCGATGAAGGCCACACGGAACCCGATCAGACGCGAGCGCTCGTGGTAGTCGGTCGTCATCTCCGCCGGCATGGCGAGGTAGGGGACCGTGAACACGGTGTACGCGGTGGCGTAGAAGAGCAGGACGACGACGACCCAGGCGACCAGAGATGCGCCCGACCAACCGCTCGGCACGTTGAACAGGGCCACCAATGCGAGGCCGCTCAGCAGCGTGCCAGCGAACAGCCACGGGCGACGGCGCCCGAACCGGCTGCGCGTGTTGTCGCTGATCCAGCCCATCACCGGATCGGTGAGCGCGTCGTAGATCTTGGAGACGGCGATCAGCAGGCCGGCGAGGCCGGCGGCCAGTCCGACATAGTCGGTCAGGTAGCGCAGCAGCAGCATGCCCGTCGTGTTGAACAGGATGCCGATCGCGAGGGTGCCGAGGCCCCAGCCGAGTGCCAGCGGCAGGCTCAACGGGGTCGCCGGTGAAGCCGGGGCGGCGGAACCGTTGGCGAGTGCGGGGGCGAGACTGGCCAGGTGGAGCTTCCTCGGTGCGGCGGGTAGAGGGGTACCATCCTGCCGCAACGCTCCGGGGCGGGGAAATGCATTGTCGGCTGGCAGACATCAGTTCGTCGTATGCCATCCCGGCGTCCCAGTCGGACACCGGGGCCGTATCCCTTGCGCCGAACACGGTTACCCGTTCGGGCGTCAGGATTCCTTCGCGAGCAGACGCGCGAACTCCGCGTATTCGTTGACGTCGGCCTTGCGCGCCCTGCTCCACGTGGTGGCGAAGCCACGCGGATACTCGCGGTCGTCATCACGGCGGCCATCCTCCGACCAAAGGAGGGGAAACAGCGGTCCGCACGGCCGCTCGCCCTCGATCATCTCGTCGAAACTGACCCCCGCGAGATTCACGCAGTCGGGTCGCGGATCCCAGACGATGTCGTCGCCGAACACGCGCACGGAAATCGCGATGCGCCACTCATCGGTGGGATTGCCGCTCGAGTAGTGCAGTGCCCAGGGATGCACGACAAGCAGGTCGCCGGGCTCCATCTGCCAGCGCAGGAACCGGATGTCCGGATCGGCGCGCAGCGGCTCACAGTCCGGATGCGCCGCGCGATCCGGCGGGCGGATCATCTTGCGACCGTTGGGCGAGAACAGCCAGTAGCGCACGTCCCGCGACTGCGAGCCGGCGATGACCTCGAGCGAGTTCGCTTCGGAGATCGAGGTCAGCGGCAACCACAGTGACGGCACCATCTTGCCGCGGACGGGCCAGCCCATGCGGTCCGTATGCCAGATGCTCTTTTCCTTCGACTGCGGACCCTTGGCGAAGATTTCGTCGAAGAAGAAGCGGATCTCGCGCGAGCGCTGCAGGCGACCGCAGACCTCGGCGAGCGGCGAGTCGAACACCAGGCGGCGGAACGCCGGCACGGTGCGCGACATGTAGCGCCCGGGGATCGCCGGCAGGAGCCCGACGTCTTCTTTGTCGACCACGATACGCCGTGCCGCCGACAGCAGGCCATCGATCCAGTCCGGATGCAGCACGTTGCGCAGGCAGACAGCGCCATCGCGCTCGTAGGTCGCGATGTCCACGTCAGTGACGGCGCGCAGGGGCTCGCGATTGAGGTTCATGTCGGGCAAGAGTGAACCGACTCGCCCGCTCGCCCCATAGAATCTTGTTATGCAGCGATGCGACGCTCAGGCACACGTGCGTGCAACATCTCGCTGCTCCGCAAAACGCACGGCGCCAGCAAAGCCTCCCCGAAGCTGTCTACTGTCGGCGCGACGGCGCTCGCACGGCCGCAACGCGACCGGCCGTGGCCACCGGCGCGAGTCCGTCGCCCGCCGCCAGCGTGGCGAGTGACGGCCGCGAAACCAGCGCCGCTTCCTGTTCCGCCTGCCACTGCAGGCAGACTTCGCGCATCAGTTCCACCGCGCGCATCACCACCGGCCGCTGCTCGGCCGCGCCGCGCGTGATCAGCCCCGCCTGCCGCAGCACCGGTGCGCCCGGCACGGACAGCGCCACGATGTCGCCGCTGCGCATCTCGGCGCTCACCCAGGCTTCGGCCAGCAGGCTGACGTAGCGGCCGGTCAGCACCAGCGACTTGAGGGCCGTCAGCGAGTTCGATTCGACCGAGCCGGTGAGCGCCGGGAACCCCTGCGAGGCGAAGAAGCTGTCGAGGAAGTCCGCCACGTGCGGGCGCCGGACCAGCGCCCACTGCGCGGCACAGAGATCCGCCGCGGTGATCTGCGCGCGACAGGCGAGCGG
>JAYTNX010000087.1:0-1839 GCA_043748075.1 Pseudomonadota bacterium | reverse complement strand
CAACGGCGAGCGCCGGTGTCAGGTGCAGGTAGAGCAGAGCGCAGGCGAGCGCGGTCGGCAGCAGCACGACCAGCGCGACGACCGGTGCCCAGATCCGGTCCAGCAGCCAGCCGGCTGTGAGGCGACCGACGATCACGAACAGGCCGAGCAGGCTCGCGAAGCCCGCCGCCGCGGTCGCGCTCAGGCCGCCGTCGGTCATCATCGGCACCAGGTTCGAGATCACACCGGTCACCGCGCAGCACACCAGCAGGAACGACGCCACGATCAGCCAGAAGCGATAGCCGCGCAGGGCTTCGCCCAGGGTGACGCCCGTCGACATCGCGGCCGGGGCTGAGGTCATCGCTGCGGCCGGCGCACCGGCCCGGTTTCCGGACTCGCCATCGGCGAGCGCAGGTTCGGCGGCACCGTTCGCCTCGTCGCCCCCGCGCTCGTGGAACAACAGCCAGACGGTGGGCATCGCGATCAGCACGATGCCCGCGGCGATCCACGCATAGCCGGCGCGCCAGCCGGCATTCGCGACGATCGCGGTCATCAGCGGTGGCGCGATGAACGCGGTGACGCCCGTACCGGTGAGCCCGATGCCGAGCGCCAGTCCGCGCTCGCGATCGAACCACGATGCGATGCCTCGCGACCAGGTCAGCGGCGTGGTGCCGATGCCGAATACCGCGAGCAGGAACCAGTTGGCGTACCAGAGGGCGGTCGATCCGTTCTGCAGCGACAGGCCTAGGAAGCCGAGCGCAAGTCCGGCCTGGCTCGCCAGCGCGACACGGCGTGCGCCGAACCGGTCGATCATCCAGCCGGCAATGCCCGCGCTGCACAACACGCCGAACGACGCGAACGTGATGCCGCCCTGCACGACGGCACGCGGCCAGTCGAACTCGATCCCGATCGGCTTGGCGACCATGCCGAGGGTGTAGTACGGCAGCGCCGTCAGGCCGAACGCGCAGCCGACCGCGGCCGCGAGCACGATCCGCCAGGCGCGGTCGCGGCGGAACTCGCTGGTCGGCGTCAACCGCCGAGGCCGAGCGCGCCCGGATTCATCAGGCCCTGCGGATCGAGCTGCGCCTTGATCGCGACCAGCAGCGCGTCGGCCTGCCGATCGAGCTTGCTGCGCAGCGGATAGCTGCGGCCGAGCTGGAAATGCCCGGCACCGAACTTCGCATACAGCGCGACCAGGTCAGTCTTCAGCTGTGCGACGTAGGCGCGCGCCTCCGGGCTCGCGGGATACACCGGCAGCTTCGCGAGGAAGTCCTTGTCGAGCATCTGCTCGTGGTAAGTGGTGCGCACGTCGGGCCAGTAGATCGCGATCTCGTAGAGAAAGCCGGCGGAACCGACGCTCTCGAACATGCCGCCGGTCCAGATGCCGAGCCGCTGCAGGTCGGCATCGCGCTCGTCGTAGAACGCCATCAGCGCTTCGTGGAACGGCACCACGTCTTCGTGACGCAGGATGCCGTGCAGCGGCACCCAGCGTTCGCCCTTGGGGCCGAGGATGTTGGTCAGCGGCGCGAACGGCAGTGTGTGCACGAAGCCCGGCACGCTGTTGGGGATCTCCTTGCCGTGCGCGGCCATGATCACGCGCAGCCTCTTCGCGCGTGCGGACGCCTCGGCCGCATCGACGCCCTCGATCAGGTAGTGATGCATCCACTCGCCCGAGCGCATCGCGCTCTCGCCGGACACCGCCATGCTGGCGAGCTGCTTCAGGCCGGCGAGCTTGCTCGGCGCGGCGCGCATCACCTCCGCCGCCACCTTGGCCTTGTTCGCGACGCCTTCCTGGCGCGCGATCTGGCCCTGCGACAGCGCGAGGTCGACGCCGAAGTTTTCCTCATCGATCGCCTCGAT
>JAYTNX010000086.1:0-14413 GCA_043748075.1 Pseudomonadota bacterium | reverse complement strand
CGTGCTGCGCGCCCGGGTCGACGGCTCGATCGTCGTCTGCGTCTACGACGCCGTGGAGGAAGCCGGCGGGATGGTGCACCTGCGGATCCTGCCGACCGGCTTCGGCGGCCGCGAGGCGTCCGACGAGACTCTGGCAGCCGACCTGCTGCTGCTCGACCGCTGCCTCTCGACCCTGCAGACCACGGCGCCCACGGCCCGCAACTGGCAGGCCCGCATCGTCACCCATTACGGCGTCGACGGCGTGCTGGAGCCGATCGGCGGCGGGGTGCTGCACTCGGTGACGCACTCGTGCGGGGATTCGGGGGTACGGATCGTGCAGTCCGATGCGGAGTCCGGCGCGCCCGTGACCCTCGGATTCCGGCCGGCGATGGGGCAGTTACGGAAGCTGTAGCTGTCCATCAGTAGCATCGTCGGAACGCATAATGGGTCGTTTTGGCCAGTTATCGTTTCCATGCACGAACAATAGGACTGTCAGGATCGTATTGCCGAGCATGGCTGATGGTAGTGATATCTTCAGTATCACTTGCGGGTTTCGAGGTCTTTCCGTGGCCGACATCGTGTTGCGCAACCTGGACGACGACGTCAAGGATCGCTTGCGCCGGCGAGCCGCAGCGAATCGCCGTTCCATGAACGCTGAGTTGCGGGACATCGTGAGCGCCGCATTGCTGGAGCCCCAGGGCGGCACCCGCACCGACCTGAAGGCACTGGCCGCGGACATTCGCGCGCTGAGCGTCGGTCGGCCCCAAACCCTCGCTGAAGAGCTGTTACGCGAGAGTCGAAGCGAGAGATGAGGTGCGTCGTCGACGCGTGCGTGGCGGCCAAATGGCTGGCCCCGGAGCCCGACTCTGCGCTCGCCGAAGCGTTGCTGGACGACGAACTGATCGTACCTGACCTGTTGTTTGCGGAGGTCGGCAACATTCTCTGGAAGAAGCAGTCGCGTCGTGAGATGGACGGCACTACGGCACGACTCGGCGCACGCTGGCTACTGCAGCTGCCGATGAGGGTGCACGCCGGTGCCAGCCTGCTGACCGATGCACTCGACGTGGCGCTGCGACTGCAGCACCCCGCTTACGATTGCTTCTATCTGGCTCTGGCGCAGCGGGTCGACGCGCCGCTGGTGACTGCCGACGGGCGACTGCAAGCGCGATGTCGGGAAATCGATCCTGCGGGCCTGGGCAGGACAGTGCGATTGCTGGGCGCCCCATAGACCACGCCGCTAGCGCGTGGCGACGGCCAAAGCGAGCCCGGAGCATTGCACTTTCAGAAACAAAAATAGCTTCTAGAGGTATATTGTCTTTCTAAAGTTACAAAACGCTCGGGTCAACGATCTCGTAGCCACTCCGTTCTAGTCCTCAACAGGCCCGCTGCGGGCCTTGCGACTCGAACCCGATCCTGAGGAGTACCCGACATGTTCAAGAAGATCGCCCTCGCCGCCGCCGCCCTGATCAGCGTCTCCGGCGTGCTCGCCACCACGGCCTCGGCCGACACTCCGGTGCTCAACCAGCGCCAGCACAACCAGGCCCAGCGCATCGGCCAGGGGGTTCGCTCCGGCGAGCTGACCCGCCCGGAGACCCGCCGCCTGGTACACGGCCAGCGCGAGCTGCGCCGCGATGAGCGGCGGGCCAAATCGGACGGCGTGGTCACGGACCGTGAGCGTGCCAGGCTGCAGCGGGAAGCCGACCAGCAGAGCCGCCGGATCTACCGGCAGAAGCACGACGCGCAGGACCGGAACTGACCGTCGGGCGGAACGACTTCGGCGGGGGGCGATGGTCGACGGCATCGCCGCCCCCGTGCCCTGACGGGCAACCCGCGTCTGGACTACCTGCGACGTTCCCTACACCGGCATCCCGAAGGGCGAACCGCGCGGCGAGCAGTGGTGGCGGATGAGCGTGCATCCTGACGGTTCGCGCACCCTCCGCATGTCCACGAAGATCGACGAGACCCGGGTGGCGCGCCGTGTCGCACCCGCTCGGCGGTGATGGCTGGCATTTCTCGGACTATGACATCGCACGCGGCGGCCGCCAGCAGTCGGCGGTCTACAACACGGACACCTGCGGCCGTGGAATCGGCGGCATTCTCCGGCGGTTCGAGACCATCGACATCGAACTGCTCGGCGAAGAGTGGCTGACGACGCCGGCCGGTTCGTTCGACACCTGGCGCTTCCCGATGACGCCCGAGTTCGTGGTCTGGGTGGACGAGGCCGAGCGCTTCGTGGTGCGGATGGAGGCGCACGGCACGCGTCGCTACGTTCTTGCGGAGTTGCGGCGCGATTGCCGCTGAGTCGGGTGACCGATGTGGCCTCAATCAGTCGATCGAGGCGGGGACAATATCCTGGCGAGTCGCGAGTCCAGATGGAGCCTTCGCGGCGCGCTCGTGTGAATCTCCCGCATCTGCGGATGCGTGGGGTGGATCAGCAGGTTGCGCTCTCGCGGAGAGAGCAACGAAGGAACGATCAAGACGGCGGTTCGCATTTCATCGAGCCACCGATCTCCGAAAGCCTGACTGACCTTGCCGGCTACCGGCCGGTCCCAGCCGACCAACGCCGATGGATCGGCCATCTCCCGGGAAACCGTGGAAGGAACCGTGATCTCGACGTACACGAGCTTTGGGGGCAGTTCGCCGATGTTGAAATGCACCAGGTTTTCGAGCACCGCAAGCGCGTACGTTTCTGCGGCGTAGATCACCGGCTTGCCGGGACTGTTCCAGCGGCCGCCGCGCTTGGCCGCGCCGGCACCGTCGAACGGCGGATAGCCTTGCCGGACAATCCGAAAGCCACGTAGCGGGCCTCCGCGGGCGTCCCGACTCACACCGGCAGGCCGTAAAGGCCCCGATCGATGATCTCTTCGACCTGGCGCGCGCCCAACTCGGTCATCGCGGCGTCGAGCGGCGCCCGACCGCCGAGCTCCGGATGCGGCGCGCGCAGGAACGCGCGCGCCTTCGCATCGTCTTCCCAGACCCAACGCGCGAACGCCGCAATCCGGGCGAGCCGCTCCGTAGCGGCGCTGTAGCCAGGACTCAGGCGCGCGCGACGCTGGTAGCTCGCCCGCGGCACGATTCGGTTACGTAGCTTCGGTCGCTCCGCTTCCGGGGCGAGGAACTCCACGACCTGATCGAGTGCCTGGCGTTTCAAGCCGGCACTGACCGCCGCATCGAGATCGGCCGCAGTGAAGACCTCCCGGCCGATGACGCGCCGGCCACCCAGGACCCGTGCAACTGCCTCGGGGCGAACCATCGCAACCCTCCAGATATCGTCTCAAGTGATGCGGAGTATAGCCTCAAATGGACAAACGCGCATCGGGAGTGCCAGCCGGTGCCGGGTAAGGAGTCAACACCGCGGCAACGCCGCCGCCCACTTCCCCAACGCTTCCGTCAGCTGTCGCAACTGCTCGGGAGCAGGCATCGGCAGCTTGAGATAGGTGCGGCCGCTGTGCGGATCCGATTCCAGCCAGACCGGCGCCGTGGCTCCTGGCTCGACCGCTGGCACCGTAGCGGCTGCGCCGCTGCTCGATGAGGACATGCCCGCAGCAAGCACCTCGAGAAACTTTGCACCGGCGTCGAGCAGTGTGCGCATCGCGTCCGGCTCAACGGCACTCGACCCCTCGACTTGCGACGCGCCGGCAACAGGGGGTGCTGCCGAATGCTGCGGGGCCCCCGTCTGCGCCTCAGTCTGCGCGGGCGCCGGTCCGGCGAGTTGAGGTTGGGAATCGACCGGTTTATCCCCGGCCACGGCCTCCACCGATTCCATGAACTTGGTCAGGCGCGTTCCGCCCAGAAAAACTTCAGTGTCGCCGCCATCCAGTACGCCGACGAACAGGGCCCGCTTGAACGCCAGCAGCGACAACATTCGCTCCTCGATCGTGCTTTCGGCCACGAAATTGACGACCTGCACGCTGCGCGTCTGTCCGAGTCGGTACACGCGCCCGATACGTTGTTCGAGTACGGCCGGATTCCAGGGCTGGTCCATGTTGATCACGGTCGAGGCGGCGTGCTGCAGATTGAGCCCGAGTCCGCCGGCGTCGGTGGAAAGGAACACACGGCAGGCAGGGTCGTCGCGGAACCGGTCGACCAGTTCGCCGCGCTTGTCGCCGGGTACGCCACCGTGGAACAGGACGTGATCCCACCCGGCGCGCTGCAGACGCCGGATGATCATCTCGTGGGTTCCCAGCCACTGACTGAATACGACTGCCTTGGCCTGAGGGTCCACGAACAGTTCGTCGAGCAGGGTGGCCAATTCGTCAGCCTTGCCGCCGTGATCGGTCTTGTGATCGAGCAACCAGGTGCTGTTGCACGACATGCGCATGTTCTGCAGGCAACAGGTCAGACGACGCTGATCGGCATCGGACAGGTAGCCGGTGTTGCGCCAGCGCCGGACGATGCGGGCAACGACTTCGCCATTCTCATCGTGATGGGCGCGCTGCTCGGCAGACATGGGTACGAAAACCGTGTTGTCGATCCGCGGCGGCAGCTGTTTCAGGACTTCGGATTTGCGACGCCGCAGCATGATCGGAGCCAGTGTCTTGCCGATACGGTCGAGGTTTCGATAGCCGATCACCCGACCCGTCTCGTCGAGTGCTTGATGGTCGTGCCGCAATCGCCAGGTTGGCCCGAGACGGTGCTGATCCACGAACTGCACGATCGAAAGCAGGTCCTCGAGGCGGTTTTCGAGCGGCGTACCCGTCAGCACGATCGCATAGGGACTGTCGATCTGCTTCAGTGCGCGCGCCGCAATGGTGTTCCAGTTCTTGATGCGCTGGGCCTCGTCGACAATGACGACGTCGGGCGACCACTTCTGGATGGGTTCCAGGTCCTTGGCGAGAAGTTCGTAGTTGACGATCCTGTAGGCGCCGGGCTCGGCGTACTGTTC
This sequence comes from Pseudomonadota bacterium, assembly GCA_043748075.1. Lineage (GTDB taxonomy): Bacteria > Pseudomonadota > Gammaproteobacteria > Steroidobacterales > Steroidobacteraceae > UBA964. The sequence goes on along the minus strand of JAYTNX010000086.1, from coordinate 9,549 downwards.
GCGGCGCCGCGCGCGCAGTCCGCTGACGACCAGTGCTTCTCTCCCGGTGAATCGCACGAGTTCGCGCTGCCACTGGTGCTTCAGGGACACGGGACAGACCACCAGCACGCGCTCGGCGCCGAGATGGCGCGTGAACACTTCGGCAGCGGCGATGGCCTGCACCGTCTTGCCGAGCCCCATGTCGTCGCCTAGCAGGCACCGTCCGGCACGCGCCGCGAACAACACACCTTCTGCCTGATAGGGATACAGTTCGGCACTGACGAGCGTGCGCAGACCCGGGCTCCGCGCGCCGCGTGGAAACGCTGCGTCTATGACCTGGCGCCGGCGTTCGGCATCCCGCGTGCGGGCGATATAGGCGAGCGCATCGTCGTAACAGCGCAGTTCGTGACCGCACCGTCGCGCGGCCGCGATGATGCCTTCGACGCCGGAGTAACCTTCGACCGGCAATATCCTCTCCGGAGACGGGCCAAACACCCGCGAAACGCGGCGTCTCAGGGCGGCGGGACAGGCCGATCCAATGCGGAAGCGTACTTGCCGTTCGCCGCCGTATTTCAGGTGGATCTCGCTGTAAGTCGGCTGGAATCCCGCACGCAGCAGTCTCGCCGCTGTCCTGTTGCGCTCCAGTCGGCCGAGCAGAAACTCGATGTGTTTGCAGGTCCCGAGATCGTTGGTCGCAAAATCGGGGCACGCGCAGTAGTTGTCGCCGATGGCAGAGCCCCGAATCGCAACCCGATAGCTGCGCTTACTGGTCGGATTGGATATCAGGAATTCGGAGAACACGGAGTGTTCACCGAGATTGCGCGTCGAGAAGTTCTGATCGCGCCCGAACTGACGACGCAATTGCCGTTGCCATTCGACCGGTTCCAGCTCGGCGGGGCGCCGCAGGTGCGAGACGGAACGCCGCCGTTTCCTGGAGCGCAGAGCCGATTTCTTCGAGGCCATGGAACACTCCCGAGAGTTTGCGGTGCGGGTGCGGCCGAATCAGGGAAGCAGGACCAGGTCCCGCGTATAGACCACGTTCATCACGTTGTCGTACCACCCCGTCACCCGCGGGCTGACCAGGTGCTTGTTCACGTAGAAGTAGATCGGGATCAGCGGATGCTGTTCCAGCAGCCGCCGTTCCGCCCGCTCGAGCAACGCACGGCGCTGCGTCGTGCCGACCTCGCGCGCGGCTTCGACCAGCATCGCGTCATAACGCGGATCGGCGAAATGCGCCGTATTGATGCCGAAGTCGCTCTTGAAATACTGCAGGAACGTGTACGCATCGTTGTAATCCCCGATCCACGACAGCCGGTACAGGTCGACGCCCCTCGCGTCGATCTCCTGCTGAAGTACCTTGAACTCGACCGCGACGAGCGCGGTCTCGACGCCCAGCGCCTGCTTCCACATCGCGGCGACGGCGACGGCGATGCGGTTGTGCACCTCGCCAGTGTTGTAGCGCAGCTCGAAACGCAGCGGCTTCGCGGCGGAGTAGCCGGCCTGCGCGTAGAGCCGCCTGGCCTCCGCGACGCGCTCGGCCATCGGCCGCGAGGCGTAGTCGAAGGACTGGCTGGCATAGTCGAACGTGCCCGGGGGCACCCAGCCATTCGCCGGCAGCTCGCCGACGCGCGTGATCGAGCGGGTGATCCGTTCGCGGTCGATCACCAGCGACAGCGCGCGACGCAGCCCAAGCTGGCTGCGGAACGGTTCGCGGTCGAGGTTGAAGCCGATGAAGTAGGTGCCGAGCTGCGGGCCGATCTTCAGCTCGGCGCCATGGTCGCGCCGCACCTGCTCGAACTGACCGCGCGGCACGGTGTAGGTGACGTGCAGCTCGCCACTGCGGTAGCGACGGTACTCGGCGTTCTCGTCCGACTGCGACACCCAGCGCACCGCGTCGATGCGGTTCGCGGCGTCGTTCCAGTACTGCGGGTTGCGCTCGAGGTCGAGGTGGGAGCCCTGCACCCAGGCGGCGAGGCGGAAGGCGCCGTTGGTGACGTGGTTGCCCGGCTTGACGAACTCGCCGCCATGGCGTTCGAGGCTCGGACCGTGAATCGGCATCGTCGACCAGTGCGACATCAGGCCCGGTAGGTAGGGCGTCGGGCTCGCCAGCTCGATCACGACGGTGGCGGGATCGGGCGCGGACACGCCGAGTGCCGTCGGCGGCAGCCGGCCGGCGATCACCGTCGGCGCGTTGTGGATCGCATCGACCACCTGCGCGTACTGCGAGCGCGTGGCCGGATCGACCAGCCGGCGCAACGCTGTCACGAAATCCGCGGCCACCAGGGGATCGCCATTCGACCAGCGCAGTCCGGGGCGCAGGCGGAAGGTCCAGCGCAGGCCATCCGTGCTCGGCTGCCAGTCGGTGGCAGCACCGGGCGCGGGCGCACCATCGCGACCGACGGTGGTGAGGCCCTCATACAGGTCGCGCAGCACACTGGCGGATTCGACGCTGCGGGCGCGCTGCGGGTCGAGCGAGTCAGGTTCGGGGCCGTTGCCACGGACCAGCCGCACGATGTCGGTTCGGGCAACGGCGGCGGCGCGTTCGGCGACCGGCGGCAGGACGGTTGCGCTGGCTGAGGCCGCTTGGCGCGTCGCGACCGGCGACTCGGGCGCCGAACAGCCGGCGAGCGCCACCACGAGGGGCCACGCCAGCAGCGCGACGGTGGCGCGCATCGCAGTGGAGGAAGAAGTCACCGCGGCGATTGTTCCCGTCGCGGCCGGCCGCGGCAAGCGGCGCCTGGGGGCGCATTCCGGTGCAGTCAGGCGGGAAGATGAAGAGAAGTCGCTCGAAGGGTCGCCTCCTTCCGGGGGAGGAGGGGGTCGGAGACGACCCTTCATTGAGCGGTGTCGCGGTCGGGGGGACAACCGGACGACGAGCATCCTGAGGCGCGACTGTGACAGCGCGATGAAAGCCGTCGTTCGCCGGTGCGACGTGCCGCAGTCCCGTGCCGAAGGCTTCGCGCAGGGCGCAACTGCACGTAGGACGATGCCCCGCGGCGTTGAGACGGTGATGGCGAGTCGCTAAGGTTTTTCGCGTCCCATCCCGATGACGTACCGCACTGGAGGAGAAATACCCTGACTACAGCCACCGGCCATACGCAGGCGATCTGCGCGAAGAAGGTGATCGGCACGAACGTGCACGATCGTTCCGGCAACAAGATCGGCCAGATCGAGGACGTGGTGCTCGACAAGCAGTCGAACAGCATCATGTTCGCGATCGTCAGCTTCGGCGGTCTGCTGGGCATGAATGCCAAGTACCACCCGATTCCCTGGGCATCGCTCGACTACGACGAGACGCAGAGTGCGTACGTCGTCGATTTCACCAAGGACCAGTTGAGCGCCGCCCCGGCAGACTCGATCGAGGAATTGACGCGCGATGACGGCACGGCGTTTCGCGACCGCGCGTACCAGTACTACGACGCGCCGCGCTACTGGTGACACCGGCCCGCGGCTCCCGCGCGGCCGAGGGTGCCGCGCAGGAGCCGTCGCGGTGACGATGCGCGCCACAACCATAGGGTGAACAATCCGCACGCGCGGCCAGTGACGTGAGTCGCCTTGGTTAAGCTCGGCGCTCCTTCAGCCTTGGGAGCGCGCCGCGATGTCATCCTCGTTGTTCGTTCAGGATCTCGTCACTGGCCGGCGCAAAGCCCTCGGCATGCTGGGCGGCATAGCCCTCGGCGCCGCTGCCGCCGCGGCCTTTCCCATCCCCGCCCGGGCGGCGGAAGCGGTGGCTGGCAAGCGCGGTTCGAAGCCGCTGGATTTCAGCAACCCGATCGACAACCTCTACGCGTTCGGCAAGATCTGGTCGGGCTACGAAACGCCGGTCATCGGCGGCTTCCACGGCCTGATGTACCTGCGCATGCCGGGCAAGCGTCTCGTGCCCGTGTTCGGCTACACCGGCACCGGTGTGCTGCTCGCCGAGCACGACCCGAACGGCTTCCTGAAGATCAAGTCGCGCGAGACCGGCTATTTCACCGACCTGCGCAGCGGCGAGGTGCTCGAGTACTGGGACAACCCGCTGACCGGCGAGCGCTGCGAGGTCTACCATTTCTACAACCAGCTGATCGCCGGCAAGCTCGGCGTCGAGGTGCCGAAGTTCGCCTACGGGTCCGCGGGCGACGCGCCGACGGTGATGAACGACGGCACGGTGTTTCCCGACAAGGACGGCAAGTATCCCTTCCGCCTGCCGTTCTCGCAGTACGGCGACGACCTGATGCTCGAGTGGGACTACGCACACGAGTACACCAATCCGATATCGCCCGCCGGCTGGCCCACCTATTCGACGGGGCCGCGGATCACGCCCTCGGAACACTTCGTGATGTACGCCTCGCGCAGCGAGGTCGAGAACCGCGACCTGCCCACCGCACGGATGCGCGCCGGCTTTTCGCGACTGTCGGAGTGCTGGCCTTGGATGCGCATGGGCAAGCACGAGCAGCGCGGCTTGACGCTGTTCGGTCGCATGCACTCGCACAAGGGGCTCCCCGGCACGGCTGAAGTGCCGCCCAAAGTGCTGGCGTATATCGAGAAACACGCACCCGACTACCTGACGCTGCCGCCCGGCTGGGAATCCGACAACAAGCGCGTCGAGACCTGGGGCGCGTTCGCGCAGGACGTGCCGCCGGAGAACGCCGGCTACGACTGGAAAGCGAAGTCCCTGCGGCCTCCGGGATTCAAGGGACCGCCATCGGGGCTGGGGCGCAAGGGCTACGGCTGAGGTTCAGCGGCCGACGGCGCGATCGCGCCCGGCGGCACCGCAGTATGGGTCGTGCCGCCGATTCCCGGAGCATACTGACCGGCACGATCTTTCCACGGTACCGTTGCCACACTTCGTGAGCGGTATTCCGCCTGACCGCATGGACACGCCTGCCGAAGTGACGAGTGCGGCGCGCCTGCGAACGAGGCGGCTGCGCGCCGTGGGCATCCTCGACTCCGGGCCCGAACCGGCGCTGGACGCGCTGGCGAAGATCGCCTCGCAGGTCTGCGAGGTGCCCATCGCACTAGTCACGCTGCTCGATACCGAACGCCAATGGTTCAAGGCGCGCGTCGGCCTCGAGGTGGCCAGTACGCCGATCGAGCACGCGTTCTGTGCGACGGCGCTGCGGGACGACGCGGCACTGGTCGTGGAGGACGCCGCGCTCGATCCGCGCTTCGCCGGCAACCCGCTGGTGACGGCGCATCCGAACATCCGCTTCTATGCGGGCGTGCCCATCCACCTGCGCCCGGGCATCCCGGTGGGCACCCTGTGCGCGATCGATTCGCGACCGCGCACGATCACGCCGATGCAGCTCGACATCCTGCGCGGTCTCGCGCTGCAGGCGGAGCATCTGCTCGAACTGCGCCAGACCAGCACGAAGCTGCAGGCCGCCCGCGAGCACGAAACGACCCTCGAGCGACAACTGCGCGAGGTGGAGATCGCGGAAGCACGACGGATTGCCGCCGAACTTCACGACGGCCTCGGCCAGGACCTGCTGGTGATCCAGCTGTCGCTGGTCGAGATACTGCCGCGCCGGCACCTGCTCGATGCGGACATGGCCGCGCGCGTGACGGCAATCGCCGGCCAGGTCGCTGCCGCCGCCACCCGCTGCCGTGAGATGGCTTACTCGCATGCGTCCTACTCCACCGAGGAGCTGGGCCTGGTGCGGTGCCTGCAGCGCTACTGCGATCAGCTGACCGACACGATGGGCCGCAGCGTGCTGTGCTCGACGCCGCCGGCGCTGCTGGCGAACCTCGATCCGAACACCAGCCAGCACCTGTTGCGCATCGCCCAGGAGGCGGTCACGAATGCGCTGCGTCACTCCGAGGCGCAGACCATCCGGGTGTCGATCGTCGAATCACCGCGGCGACTCTGGCTGACCGTCGAGGACGACGGTCGCGGCTTGCCGGCGGGCGCGCTGTCGCAACCCGGCGCGGGCTTGCGCAGCATGCTGTTTCGCGCCGGCGAGATCGGTGCGGACCTGCGCATCGAGAACGCCCCGGGCAGCGGTGTACAGGTCGAGTGCATCCTGATGCTGGCGCCGGATACCGAATAGGCCGCGGCTCGGCGGTCTAACTTGACCGGGGCGCTCAGCGCGTCGCGCGCTTCAGGTGCACCAGCAGGATGGAGACCGCCGCGGGCGTGATGCCCGGCACGCGCGAGGCCTGGCCGAGTGTGCCCGGTCGCGCCTCGCCGAGCTTCTGTCGCACTTCGTGCGAGAGGCCGGCCAGTCGCGCGTAGTCGAGGTCCGCGGGCAGGCGCAGCGACTCGTGACGGCGGCGGCGTTCGATCTCCTGCTGCTGGCGCTCGATGTAGCCGGCGTACTTCGCGCGCACCTCGACCTGCAACCGCACCGCGGCGGGCAGGCGATCGTCGAGCGCAGCGAGCCGTGCGGTCGGGTCACCGGCGCCGAACGCCGGCAGCGTCTCCGCCCCGAGCGCGAGCAGGTCGTGATAGTCGACGTCGGGTCGTCGCAGCAGGTCCATCGCGCTCGCGTCGCGGGGCAGCGGCGCGCCGGTCACGCGCGTGGCCCAATCCGGCACCTGCGCGGCCACGATCCAGCTGCGCTCGAGTCGCTGCACCTCGGCCTCGGACTCGACGCGCTTGTGTTCGAACAGCCTCCAGCGCTCGTCGTCGACCAGGCCGAGCGCGCGACCGGTCGGGGTCAGGCGCAGGTCGGCATTGTCCTCGCGCAGCAGCAGGCGATGCTCGGCGCGGCTGGTGAACATCCGGTACGGCTCGCGGGCGCCCTGCGTGACCAGGTCATCGACCAGCACGCCGAGGTAGGACTCGGCGCGCGACGGGGTCCAGGGCTCGAGGCCACGCGCGAGCTGCGCCGCATTGATGCCGGCAACGAGGCCCTGGGCACCCGCCTCCTCGTACCCCGTGGTGCCATTGATCTGGCCGGCGAAGAACAGCCCGCCGATGCCGGTCTCGAGAGTGGGCTTCAGGTCCCGCGGGTCGAAGTAGTCGTACTCGATCGCGTAGCCGGGACGGGTGAGGTGGGCCTGCTCGAAGCCACGGATGCTGCGCACGAACTCGCACTGCACGTCGAACGGCAGGCTGGTGGAGATCCCGTTCGGGTACAGCTCGTGGGTGTCCAGGCCCTCGGGCTCGACGAAGATCTGGTGCGAGTTCTTGTCGGCGAAGCGGTGGACCTTGTCTTCGACCGACGGGCAATAGCGCGGCCCGATACCCCCGATCTGGCCGGTGAACATCGGCGAGCGATCGCAGCCGGCGCGGATCAGCGCGTGGGTGCGCTCATTCGTCGCAGTGATGAAACAAGGCACCTGTCTGGGGTGGTCACTGGCTCTCCCGAGGAACGAAAACACGGGTCGCGGATCGTCGGAGTGCTGCGGGGTCATGACCGAGAAATCGACCGAACGACCGTCGATACGCGGCGGCGTGCCGGTCTTCAGCCGCCCGACGCGCGGCGCGAGCTCGCGCAGGCGCGCGGCAAGTCGGTTGGACGGCGGATCGCCCGCGCGGCCGCCGGCGTACTGATCGAGGCCGACGTGGATTCGCCCGCCCAGGAACGTGCCGACGGTCAGCACCACACAGGCCGCCTCGAACACGATGCCGGTGATCGTGACGACGCCGGTGACGCGCCCGCCCTCGACGACGAGGTCTGCCACCTCCTGCTGGAACAGCTGCAGGTTGGGCTGGTTCTCGGCCAACGAACGGATCGCCTGCCGATAGCGCTGGCGGTCAGCCTGCGCGCGGGTGGCACGCACCGCCGGGCCCTTGCTGGCGTTGAGGGTGCGGAACTGGATGCCGGCGCGATCGGCCGCACGGGCCATCGCGCCGCCGAGGGCGTCGATCTCGCGCACCAGGTGCCCCTTGCCGATGCCGCCGAAGGCCGGGTTGCAGCTCATCTGGCCGAGCGTCTCGAGGCTCTGGGTGAGCAGCAGCGTCGCGCGGCCCATGCGCGCGGACGCCAGTGCGGCCTCGGTGCCGGCATGGCCGCCACCGACGACGATCACCTCGAAACGCTGCGCAAACCGCATCTGAATAAATCCAGCGGGATCAGGCCATTGGGAGCCCGGATTGGCGGGGCGCGTATTGTAGACTCGCCGCCGCCCCATGCGCATCGCCCGCTCCATCGTCCGTGCGCCCGCGTTCCTGCGGACGTGCCTCGCCACCCGGGCGGCCCTGCCCGCCGCGCCCGTATGGGCCGCGCTCGCGGCCTTCGCCGCCCTCGCCGCCCTCGCCGCCGAGACCCGGCCCCCGGGACCGCCGGTGTTCACGCCCTGCCGGCTCGAGCATCCGAGCGGCCTTGCGGCCTTCGCCGCCGAATGCGCCACGTTGCGCGTGCCCGAGAACCCCGCGCAGTTGCGGGGCCGCACCATCGCGCTCGCGATCGCGCGTGTGCCGGCAATCAGCCGCCGCAAGGCGCCGGACCCGGTATTCCTGATCGCTGGCGGGCCGGGGACGGGAACGAAGGCGATGTATCCGACCGTCGCCGGGGCCTTCGCACGCATCGGTCGCGAGCGCGACCTGGTGCTGGTCGACCAGCGCGGCACCGGCGGCTCCGCGGCGCTCGATTGCGACCTCGGCGACGCCGATCTCACCGAGGCCGATCCCGCCGCCGTGCCGGCGCTGGCGCGGCGCTGCCTGGACGCGCTGGCGGCGCGCCCGCAGGACGTGCGCCAGTACACGACCAGCCTCGCCGTGCAGGACCTCGAACGCGTGCGCGCCGCGCTCGGCTACGGGTGGATCAACCTCTACGGCGTGTCCTATGGCACGCGCGTCGCGCAGCACTACCTGCGACGCCATCCGCGGGCGGTGCGCAGCGCGATCCTCGACGGCGTGGCGCCTCCGGGCCTCGCGCTCGGTCCGGCGATCGCGCTCGATGCGGAAGCTGCACTGACCCGGATCTTCGCGCGCTGCACCCGCGATGCCGCCTGCCGGGCGGCCTACGGCGACCCGGCACTGCGCTATCGCGCGTTGCGCGCCGAACTGCAACATCAGCCGGTCGACCTCCGCGTCGCCGACCCGTCGACCGGCACGCCGCGCGCCTTGCGCTTCGGCGCCCGGCATCTCGCGGCGGTGCTGCGCCTCGCGAGCTATGGCGATGCGCAGGCCTCGCTGCTGCCGATGGCGCTGCACGAGGCGCAGCAGAAGCACAACTTCACGCCGCTCGCGGGCCTGTTCCTGATGAGCACCAGCGGCCTGCGCGACACGGTCGCCTTCGGCATGAACAGCACCGTGGTCTGCGCCGAGGATCTGCCCTTCGTCGACGACCGCAACGTCGATCGCGCGGCACTCGCCACCACCTATCTCGGCACGGAGATGCTCGACTCCCTGCGCGCGGTCTGCAGCGTGTGGCCGCGCGGCCCGGTCGACGCGGATTTCCGCGAGCCCCTGGTCAGCGACGTGCCGGTGCTGCTGCTGTCCGGCGGCGACGACCCGGTGACGCCGCCGTCGAATGCGGTCACCGCCATGACGGGGCTGCGTCGCGCCCGCCACCTCGTGATCGAGGGCGAGGGCCACGGCCAGGTCGGTGTGACCTGCATGGACCGGGTGCTGGCTGCCTTCATCCGCGACGCCGACCCCGCCGCGCTGGACGCCACCTGCCTGAAGCGCGCGCGCCCGGC
>JAYTNX010000085.1:0-1894 GCA_043748075.1 Pseudomonadota bacterium | reverse complement strand
ATGTCGCAGGGTGCCGCGACCTTCGGCTCGGGGCGGCATGGCACCTCGGCCTCGGCCGCACTCGCCTTCGAGGTCGTGCTCGGCGACGGCAGTGTGCTGCAGACCGGTCTCGCGGGGCCGCCGCATGAGCGACCGTTCTTCCGCCACTACGGCCCCGACCTCACCGGGCTGTTCACCGGCGATGCGGGCGCACTCGGCATCAAGACAGCGGTGACCCTGCAGCTCGAGCCGCGTCCGGCCTGCGGCGCCGGACTGTCCTACGCATTCCGCGACTTTCCGACGCTGCGGCGCGCGGTGAGCGCGGTCGCGCGCCACGGGCTGGCGAGCGAGATTTTCGGCGTCGAGACGGACCTCGCGCGTCTCGCGGCCGGCGACGCCGGCATCGAAGCGGGCATCCGCGCGCTCTGGGCGGTCGGCCGCGCCGAAGGCGGGGCGATCGCGGCGGTGTCGCGCATGGCGCGCATGGCAGTCACGGGTCGCCGATTCCTGTCCGAGGCCCCGTATACCGCCAATTTCCTGGTGGAGGCCGCCGACCGCGATTCGCTGGAACGGCGGCTGGAGGCGGTCCGGCACAGCGTGGCCGAGCACGGCGAGCCCCTCGCGCCGACGATGGCCGACGTGGTGCGCGCGACGCCGTTCCCGCCACCGATGGTGCTGGGTCCGGGCGGACGCCGTCTGCTGCCCTTGCACCTGGTATTGCCGCATTCGCGGGTCGACGCCTTCCACGAGGCCTTCGAAGCGCTGCGCGCCCGCGAGGCCGCGGCGCTCGAGACGCAGCGCGTACTGCTGTTCGTGGTATTCGCCGGTCTCGGTCCCTCGGCCATCCTCTATGAGCCGGTGCTCTACTGGGAGGACGAATGGAACGCGCTGCAGCGGGCGACGATGCCGCCGGCGTTGCTGGCGCAGATGACAGAATCGGCGCCGGCGCCCGCGGCGCGCGCCTACGTCGAGTTGCTGCGGCGGGAGATCGTCGCGCTGATGCTCGAGCACCGCGGTGCGCACCTGCAGATCGGGCGCGCCTATCCGTTCCTGGACGGTCGGCCGGCGCCGTTCCTGGCGATGCTGCAGTCGCTCAAGCAACACGTGGATCCGCACAATCTGGTGAATCCGGGCGCCCTCGGGCTGCGACCGTGAGCCCCGATCTGCGCATCGTCGTCGTCGGCGCGGGCATCGGCGGGCTGGCGGCAGCGCTCGGACTGCAGCGCGCGGGCTTCCGCCCACGCGTGCTCGAGCAGTCGGCGACGCTCGGCGACGTCGGCGCCGGCATCTCGATCAGCCCGAATGCGGCCAAGGGCCTGGGCTACCTCGGCCTCGGGCCGGAGCTGGCGGCGGCCGCCTGCATTCCGCCGGTGCAGGTGACGCGGCATTTCCGCAGCGGCCAGCCGCTGCTGACGATCGATCGCAGCGATAGCCTGCAACGCTACGGCGCGCAGTACTACCAGATGCATCGCGGCGACCTGCACGCGATCCTGCTCGGTGCGGTACGCGCGAACGATCCGGCCGCCGTGCAGGTGGGCGCTGTGTTGCGCAGCGCGACCGTCGAGGGGGATTCCGCTGCGGCCGGCGTCATGCTCGAACTGATGGGTGGCGTGCGCGAGTACGTCGACCTGCTGATCGGCGCCGACGGCCTGCGCTCCAGCGTTCGCGCTGCACTGTTCGGCGACAGGCCCGCGGAATTTTCCGGCTATGTCGCCTGGCGCGGCCTGATTCCATCCGCGGCGCTCGGCCATCTGCCGCTGGGCGAGGGCTCGAGCGTGTCTGCCGGTCCCGGGCGCCTGTTCGTCCGCTACCCCGTGCGCGCCGGGCGACTGCTGAATTACGTCGCCTTCGCGCGCACCGGGCGCTGGGAGGCGGAGAGCTGGTCGCAGCCGGGTCACATCGACGAGGTGCTCGA
>JAYTNX010000084.1:0-58670 GCA_043748075.1 Pseudomonadota bacterium | reverse complement strand
GGTCCCCGATCTGTTGCTCGCCAGTACGGCGCTGCGCACGGTGCAGACCGCTGCGACCTTCCAGCGGATGCTCGAAGGGGCGCCGCGCCGGTTGCGACTGGAGCCCTCGCTATATCTCGCGGAGGCCGCCACCCTGCTGGACTGCATCCGCGAGACCGACGACGGCGTCGCGCACCTGATGGTAATCGCGCACAACCCCGGGCTCGGCGACCTCGCCGAGCAACTGGCGCCGGCGGCCCGCTTCTCGGGCTTCGAGACGGGCGCCACCTGCTCGATGCAATTCGCGACCGCCGACTGGGATCTCGTCCGGCCGGGGCTCGCGGAAGACGTCCGCTACGACGCGCCGGGCCGGTTTTTCGATCTCTGGAGCTAGACGGTCGACCGCAATCGCCGTTCAGCTCCAACTTGCCCACCCGACGCAGGACCCCCCATGAGCGCTGCCCAGTCGATCACCGCCGTCACGTTCGCCGCCGAAGTGCTGGAGGCCTCGCGCCAGCAGCCCGTCCTCGTGGATTTCTGGGCGCCCTGGTGTGGGCCATGCCGGACGTTGTCCCCGATCCTCGACGACGTGGCGCGGGAGTACGCCGGCCGCGTGAAAGTCATGAAGCTCAACACCGACGAGGAACAGGCACTGGCATCCCAGTTCCAGATCCGCGGCATTCCGGCCGTGAAGCTGTTCCGCGACGGCAAGGTCGTCGCGGAGTTCGTCGGAGTGCAGCCGATCGGTGCCGTGCGCGCGTTCCTCGAGCCTCACCTGGCGCCCGAAGCCGACAACCCGGTTGAACGCGCCCGCGCGCTGCAGGCCCGGGGCGACCACGCGGAGGCGGTCGCCCTGTTGCGCGAGGTCGCGGCGGCGCAGCCCGACGACGCGGGCCGGGTCGTGGAGCTCGGCCGTGCACTCGCGTTGTCGGGCGATGCCGCCGGGGCAGAAGCGCTGGTCGATCGCCTGTCGCCGGCCCTCCAGGCCGACACCGCGGTCAAGGCTGTGCGTGCGCTCGCGCACTTTGCGCGCATCGTCGCCTCGCCCGACGAGACGGATGCGATTCAGAGCGCGCGGGTGACGGCGGGCCGTGCGCTGCTGCGCACCGACCTGCAGGGCGGCATGGACGCGCTGGTGGCCGCGATGCAGCGCAACCGGCGCTACGCGGCGGGCCAGGGACGGCAGGATCTGGTGCAGGCGTTTGCGCTGGCGCCGACCGATCACCCGGGCGTCACCGCCGCCCGTCGCAGCCTCGCCGCCCTGCTGCATTGAGCGGCCACTGCACTGCGCTCGTCGTCAGCTCGCCGCTTCGTTCCGCAGTCGCGTCGCTTCGTCGGCGCCGAGATACGCCTTGATGGCATTGCGCGCGAGGTACAGCAGTGGAATCATCGCGAACGCCGCCAGCATCTTGTACAGGTAGTTGACGGTGCCGACGGCGAGGAACTGCGAGACGGGCCAGTGCTGGGGCCCCAGCACGAACGCGATGTAGAGCACGACGAAGCTGTCGAGCAGCTGCGAGACCGCGGTCGAGCCGGTCGCGCGCAGCCAGACCAGGCGGTCGCCCGTGGCGCGCCGGATCCGATGGAACAGCGCGACGTCGACCAGCTGGCCGATCAGGAACGCGACGATCGAGCCGCCGATCGTCCAGAGGCCCTGCCCGAAAATCTGCGCGTAGGCCTGCTGGATGTCCGGCACGCCGAGACTACGATTGGCATCCACCCAGAAGCCGGCGGGCGCGAGTGCGATGGAAGCGTAGGCCGCGCCGAACGCATAAGTGATGAAGGCCACTGCGACCCACGAGATCAGCCGCACGCCCCGCAGCCCGAAGTACTCGTTGATCACGTCGGTCATCACGAACACGAACGGCCAGAGCAATACGCCGGCCGTGAAACTCAAGGTGCCGGAGACGCCGAGCATCCGCCATTCGAACGGCGCCGTACCGAGCGTCGCCTCGAGCGAGAAGATCTTCACCCCGACGAACTCGGCGATCAGGGCATTGGTGAGGAAGAAACCGGCGAGTACGATGAACAGCCGGTTGGCCTTGGAATCCGTGGTACGCACCCTGCCTCCTGCAACGCGTCGAGCACCGGGAACGCAGGACATGCGTCGCCGGGGTCGCGCGAAGTATAGACGTCGCAGGGCGCGACGAGGCCGCGCGGGTCAGGCCCGGATCGCCCGCAGCTTGGCGGCCGCTGCCGGGGCGGCTCCGAGATGCGCCGTGGCCACCGGCACCATCGCGATCAGTCCGGTGCGGCCGCCGCTCGCCTGGAGAGGCTCGCAGGATCCCCCGAGAAGTTCGAGTCGGTGGCGCAGCAGTCGCTCCTCGGCCGAGTCCGCGCAATGGGGCGGCGCGCGGCCATCCGCCATGATCGCGAGGACCACCCGGTCGTCCTCCTCCCACCACAGTTGCAGGTCCACGGAAGCGACGGCCTCGCGCGCCAGCATCGTCGACAACGACCATTGCGCGAGGCGGTAGAGGTGGTAGCCGAAGTTGCCGTCGAGGCGCGCGGTACGCGCGCAGACGTCGGCGCGGATCGCGGCGATGCCCTGGCTCGCGCGTGCCCGATGCACCAGGTCCTGCAGCGCGGCGCCGAGCCCCTGCTCGGCGATGATGAAAGGCGATACTGCCTGGGCGAGGTCGCGGCAGCGCGAAACCGAGGACTGCAGCAGTGACTCGATGTCGCGCAGCAGCGCCGGATCGACCCCCGCTCCGGCAGCGATGGCGTTGCGCAGGGTGCGTACCAGCATGGAGGTACCGGCGAGCTCCTGGCCCAGGCTGTCGTGCAGCTCGACGCCGAGGTGTTGCTGTTCGACGCGGTTCGCCGCCAGCGACGCCTCGTCGAGCGTCACGCGCTCGGTGATGTCGCGATACACGTGCACCCAGAGATCGCCGTCGCCGTCGTCGACACGGCTGACACAGGCCTCGGTGATCCGCGGTGAACCGTCCGTGCGACGCGCATCGATACGCCCCTGCCAGACGCCGCGCCTCTCGACCGCGTCGCGTATCTCCTGCCGCTGCTCGATCCGGCGTGCCTCCGAGCCGCCCTGGAATCGCTGCAGTTCCGACCCCGCGAGAGGCTCGCGCGGCAGGCCGACCAGGGTACCGAAGGCCGCGTTGGCCCAGCGGATGCGACCGTTGCGATCGGTCACGGCGACCGCTTCGCGAATCCTTTCCAGGATCCGGTCGCTGAGCGCCCCGGACGGCTCCGCCGGGCGGCGTGCGGTGACGTCGAGCAGCGTACCCACATGGACCATGCGCTCCCGGTCCGCGAGTCGCCCGCGTGCCACGAACCGCGTGCCACGCAGCTCGATCCAGCGGAACTCGCCGGCCGCGTTGCGCAGACGGAAGCAGGCCGCAGGCTGGCCCGGATCCGTCTCGAGCCGACCGTCGAGCAGGTCCGCGCGCAGCGCCGCGCGCTCTTCCGGATGGGCGATGTCCAGCCAGGCCGTAAGCGACGCGAGCCGAGCTGGCGGATGGCCGAGCACGCCGCCCGAGGCGCAGGCCGGCCAGGCCAGCGCACCTGAGCGCGGGTCGAGCTCGAACAGCAGATGGCCCGAGGCCTGCAGCGCGGCGGCCAGCGCGCCTCGCAGACTCGTTCCCCCGGGCGTGTACAACCGCGTCACCGACATGGACGCGACCGTAGCGGTGCGCCGTTATGTCGTGTGCGACGCCTTTCACATAAGGGAGACCCTGACGGCACCCCGGCGCCGCATCGGGGATGCCCGTCACATTTCTCGGCGGGCCGCCGCCGCTACCGGCGAACCGCCCCGGGCGGCGCTCAGAACGCGCCGCAGAAGCAGTAGGCGTAGAGGTGGTTGGGGGCCGCCATTCGCGACCAGCGCAGCGCCTCGCGCTCGAGCGGGGCCAGCGTTCGCGAGGCCGCCCGCAGCGCGTTCCCGGGCGGTGCAGCGACGGCCGCGACCAGGCCGCGCAGGCCGCGCGCCTCGACGTTCTGCGCCAGCTGCTGCGCCCAGGACAGGTCGGGCTCGAGGAAATCGAGGCTGTACTTGCCCTCCTCGAGACTGGCCCGCCGGGCTGTCGCCTTGACCGCATCGTCGAAACCGCCGAGGCGGTCGACCAGCCCGAGCTTCAAGGCGTCCCGACCTGACCAGACGCGGCCCTGCGCGATGGCGTCCACCTGCTCGCGCGTCTTCTTGCGGCCGGCGCTGACGCGCGCGAGGAACTCTTCGTAACCATGATTGATCGTGGCTTGCAGGAGCCGGCCCGCGGCCGCACCGACCGGCCGGTCGAGTCGGAACTCGCCCGACAGCGGCGTGGTACCGACCCCATCGACGCTGACGCCCAGCTTGTCGAGCGCGCGATTGATCGTCGGAAACGCCGCGAAGATGCCGATCGAGCCGGTGATGGTCGCGGGACTCGCCCAGATCTCGTCGGCCGGCGCCGCGATGTAGTAGCCGCCGGAGGCCGCCAGGTCACCCATCGACACGACGACGGGTCGACCGGTCTCGCGGAAGGCGAGGATCTCGCGGTAGATCTGCTCGGACGCCAGCACGCTGCCGCCGGGGCTGTCGACGCGCAGCAGCAAGGCGCGGATGTCGCTGTCCCGGCGCGCATCACGGATCAGCTCGGCGGTGGAACTGCCACCGATCGCGCCGGGCGGCTGGACGCCGTCGAGTATCTCGCCGGAGGCGACGATCACGCCGATGCGCGCGTCGGCGTCCTGCTGCAGGGATTGCTCGGTTCGCAGCACGCGCAGGTAGTCCGTCAGGTCCACCGCGTTATACGAACCCGTGTCTTCGTCTTCGCCGACCAGCTCGGCGACCCGCGCCTCGACCTCGAGCGACGACTTGATCCCCGTGACGAGCTTCGACTGCAGCGCCACCTTGGCGGCGTCGCCCCCTGTGGCCTCGACGTCGTCGGGCAGCGCGGTCACGCGGGCGAGCACGGCCTCGGGCTCGAGCCCGCGCGCCCGGGCGACACTCTCGACATAGGTCGACCAGAGCGAGCCCAGGTAGGCGACGCTTTCCTCGCGATCCTGTGCCGACATGTCCTGGCGCGTATAGGGCTCGACGGCGCTCTTGTAGGTGCCGACCCGGAACACGTTCATGTCGACGCCGAGCTTGTCGAACGCGTTTTTGAAGTACATCCGGTAGCGGTCGTAGCCCTCGAGCAGCACGAACCCGAGCGGATCGACGTAAATCTCGTCGGCGTGCGCGGCGACGTAGTAGGTGTCGCGAGAGAATCCCGTGCCGCGCGCGATCACTTTCTTGCCGGACTTGCGGAACGCGGCAACCATGCGCGCGAACTCCTCGAGCGTCGGCTGGCCGGCACCGCTCATGGAATCGAAATCGAGCACCAGTGCCTGGATGCGCGAATCGTCCTTCGCCGCGTCGATCGCGTCGACGAGGTCACGCAGCAGCGTTTCGTCCTGCCCGAGGCCGCGCGCCTCGGACACGGCACGATCGAAAGGGTCACCGGCACGCTGCTCGACGATCTCGCCCTCCGGCTGAATTACCAGCGCCGCCTTGGCGGGAAGCCGAGGAATGCTGGTGCGCAGCGCCCCGATCACGAAGCCGAAGAGGACCAGCAACAACAGCAGGTGCAGGACCTTGCGCAGACCGTCGAGGCCGCGAAGCAGGACGCCGAAAAATGCACGCACGGAAGAAATGCCTCCAGCTCAGCCGGTCGAGCGATAAGTGATTCGATAGACGACGCCCGCGACGTCGTCCGAGAGCAGCATCGCGCCGTCGTCCAGCACCAGCAGGTCGACCGGGCGACCGGTGACGCTGCCGTCCGGCC
Organism: Pseudomonadota bacterium; assembly: GCA_043748075.1. Lineage (GTDB taxonomy): Bacteria > Pseudomonadota > Gammaproteobacteria > Steroidobacterales > Steroidobacteraceae > UBA964. Next base: position 52,929 of record JAYTNX010000084.1, on the reverse strand, counting down.
GCAGCCAGCCCGTCGCAAACTCTTCGTAGGAGGCGGCGCGGTTGCCGTCCATGCGCACGTGCATCACCCGGTAGCCGATTTTCTGGCTGCGATTCCAGGAGCCATGCTCGGCGATGAACAGCGACCCGCGCCAGCGCTGCGGGAACTGCCGTCCCTGGTAGAAACGCAAACCGAGCGGTGCGACGTGCGGCCCGAGCTTGAGCGCGGGTGCGACCGCGTCGGCACAGCGACCGAGGTCGCCGAATTGCGGATCGGCCACATCGCCGGCGTGGCAGTAGGGAAAGCCGAAATGCTGGCCGGCCCGCGAGAGCCGGTTGAGCTCGCAGGAGGGCACGTCGTCGCCGAGCATGTCGCGACCGTTGTCGGTGAACCAGAGATCGAGACTGCGCGGCTGCCAGGCGAAACCGACCGAGTTGCGCACGCCGTGCGCGACGGTCTCGCGCCCGCTGCCGTCGGGGTTCATGCGGATGATCGTGCCGTAGCCCTCGGCGTCGCGATCGCAGACGTTGCAGGGCGCACCGATGGCCACGTAGAGCTTGCCGTCGGGGCCGAAGGCGATATAGCGCCAGCCGTGATGCGACTCGCCCGGCAACTCGGCAATGACGACCGGCTCTGGCGGCGAATCGAGGCGCGACTCGATCGCGTCGTAGCGCAGGATGCGCCTCAGTTCGCCGACGTAGAGGGCGCCGTCACGAAACGCCACGCCGTTCGGCATCGTCAGGCCGCGCGCGATCGTGCGAACGCGGCGCGTGCTGCCCGAGTCGCTGACCGCATGCACGATGCCGGCGGTACGCGTGCCGACGAACAGCGTGCCGCGATCGCCGCGCACCAGCGAACGCGCGTTGGTGACGTCGGCAGCCCAGACCTCGATCGAAAACCCGGGCGGCAGGCGTAGCGTGGCCAGATCCGGCGCAGCGATGGCGGGCCGGATCAACAACGACGTTGCGAGGATCAGCAGGGCCGCCATGGCGGCCGTGAACGAGCGGGGGCGCATGCGAATCTTCCGGGAGGGAGCCCGGAGTCTACCGCCCACCCTGGGCGGTTGCCACGCGGTCGCGGGCCGGCCGGCACGACGCGCCGGCGGCCACGACGAGACCGTGGGGTCTCAGACCTTCTCTTCGATGCGGGCAGCCTTGCCCGAGAGGTCGCGCAGGTAGTACAGCTTGGCACGGCGCACGTTGCCCCGACGCTTGACCGAGACGTCGGCGATCGACGGGCTGTGCGACTGGAAGGTGCGCTCGACGCCCTCGCCGTGCGAGATCTTGCGCACGGTGAATGACGAGTTGAAGCCGCGATTGCTCTTCGCGATCACGACGCCCTCGTAGGCCTGGACTCGCTCGCGATCGCCTTCGACGACCTTGACGTTGACGACGACGGTGTCGCCCGGCCGGAACTCCGGCAACTGCCGCGTGATGCGGGCCTGCTCGATTTGCTGAATCAGGTTAGCCATTTTCGTCCACCTCTCGCTTTGCGAGAAATTCATCCAAGAGGCGACTCTCCTCGCTGGAGAGCCTGTCCCTCACTACCAGGTCCGGGCGCCGCATCCAGGTGCGCGCCAACGATTGTGACAGGCGCCAGCGCCGGATCGCGGCATGGTTCCCGCCCTGCAGCACCTCCGGCACCGACCTGCCTTCCCACTCCACTGGCCGCGTGTAGTGCGGCCAGTCGAGCCGCCCTTCGGAGAACGACTCCTCGATGCTCGATCGCTCGTCGCCGAGCGCGCCCGGCAGCAAGCGGACTACGGCGTCGATCACTGCCAGGGCGGCGAACTCGCCACCCGAGAGCACGTAGTCGCCGATCGACAACTCGGCGTCGATCCGCGAATCGATCACCCGCTGGTCGAGCCCTTCGTAGCGGCTCGCCACCAGCAAGAAGCCCGACGCGGTCGCGAGCTCGCGTACCCGCCGCTGCGTCATCGGCTCGCCCTGCGCCGACAGGTGCAGCCGCAACGCGCCCTCCGGCAGCCGCGCCGCCGCCGCGTCGATCGCAGCCGCCCAGGGCGCCGGCGTACCCACCATGCCGGGACCGCCGCCGTACGGCCGATCGTCGACCGTGCGATGCGGATCGCCCGCATACGCGCGCGGATCCTCCGTCATCACCGAGGCGAGCCCGTGCTGCAGCGCCCGACCCAGTACACCGTGGCCCAGTGCCGTGTGCACCAGCTCGGGGAACAAGGTCACGACCCCGATGCGCACGCCGTCTCGCTCCTGCCTCAATTCCTCGACCGGCCCCAATTCCTCGACCGGCCCCAATTCCTCGACCGGTCTCTATTCCTCGCGCGGCGGGCCGCTGCCCGGCCCGGACGTCAGAAGTCTTCCGGCCAGTCGACCCAGATCATCCTCGTCACCGGATCGATCCGGCGCAGGTGCTGGTTCGTCAACGGCAACCAGCGTTCGCGCTCACCCTCCACCACCATGACCGGATTCGCCGGCATGTCGATGTAGCGTCGCAGCACGCCGAGGGCGACGCCCTCGAGGTTGCACATCGAGAAGCCCAGCAGGTCTTCCCGGTAGTACTCGCCCGGCGGCGGCGCTGCGAAATCGCTGCGCGCCACTTCGATGATCGTTCCCGTCAGCTCGGCGGCACGCTCGGGCGTCTCGCTGCCGCCGACCCGCACCACCAGTCCGGAGCCGTGGACCTTCGCGCCCTGCAGCTGCGCCGGCCACCGTACGCCGTCGACTCCCTTCAGGAACCAGCCGCGATAGTCCAGCAAGGCCGCCGGCGGCTCGGTCCAGGACTCGACATGGGACCAGCCGGCGACACCGTAGGGACGGCCCAGACGACCCATTTCGACGTGGAGCTCGGCTTCCGGCATCCGATCAGCCAGATCGATACTCCGTCAGGTCAGGCCGCGGCCGCAGGTGCGACCGCGTCGGCCAGCTTGCGATAGCCGCTGACGAGGTTGCGCACGCGCTCGGACAGTTGGGCGCCCTGGCCGAGCCAGTGGTCGATCCGGAGCAGGTCGAGCTTCAGCTTCGTGTCGCCCTTGCGGGCGACCGGATTGAAGAAACCCACCATTTCCAGGCTCTTGCCGCCCTGGCGCTTACGGCTGTCCGTAACCACGATGTGGTAGAAGGGCGAGTTCTTGGCACCCCGCCGGGTCAGACGAATCGTCACCATAGTCGCTGCTGCTCTCGATGTATGAGTCGACGGTATGGGTCGACTCGGTCCAGGTCGATACCGCCCGGCGCTAGCCGGGAGGCCGGAAAAAGAGCGCGGAGTCTACAGAAATCAGGAACTTGATGGAAGCGCGACCCCTGTACGCGCCGGCGGGCCAGAAAATCGGCCTCCCGTCCGCCGTGAGAGGCCGGTTTTCCGCCCGGCGCGCCTCGCCGCCCGGCGCTTCGCCGTCCTGCCTCCAGTGAGTCCGCAAGTGGGCCCGCCGCAGCTCAGCGCCGGGGAAAGCCTGGCGGCATGCCGCCCTTGAACGCGCCCATCATGCGTTGCAGCTTGCCCCCCTTCATGCTCTTCATGACGCGTTGCATCTCGGCGAACTGCTTCAGCAGGCGGTTCACGTCCTGGACCTGCACACCCGACCCGGCCGCGATCCGCCGCCGCCGCGAGCCGTCGATGACTTCCGGCTTGCGTCGCTCGCGATGGGTCATGGAGTTGATGATCGCCACCTGGCGACGGATGTCCTGGTCGCCCTGGGCCGGCGGCGCCGCGGCACCCCGGGTCAGGTGGGTCGGCAGCTTGTCCATCAGCGCGCCGATGCCGCCCATCTTCTGCAGCTGCTCGAGCTGACCGCGCAAGTCGTAGAAGTCGAAACCCTGGCCCTTCGCGACCTTGCGCGCGAGCCGTTCGGCTTCGACGGCATCGACCTTGCCCTGCACCTGCTCGACCAGCGCGACCACGTCCCCCATGCCGAGGATCCGCCCCGCCATGCGCTCGGGGTCGAAGGGCTGCAGGGCCTCCGGCTTCTCGCCGACGCCGACGAACACGATCGGCTTGCCGGTCACCTGACGCACGGACAGCGCGGCGCCACCGCGCGCATCGCCGTCGGCCTTGGTCAGGATCACCCCCGTCAGGTCGAGCGACTCGCCGAACGAGCGCGCCGCGTTCACCGCGTCCTGGCCGGCCATCGAATCCACGACGAACAGACGCTCGTGTGCGCCGACGGCGCCATCGATTTCGCGGACTTCCTCCATCAACGCCGAGTCCATGTGCAGGCGGCCGGCGGTGTCGACGATCAGCACGTCATAGACGCCACTGCGGGCCTGCTCGAGCGCCTGGCGCGCAATGCGGGCGGGTTCCGCAGCCGCATCGGACGGGAAAAAATCCGCCCCGACCTGGGCGGCAAGCCGCTCCAGCTGCAGGATCGCCGCCGGACGCCGCACGTCAGTGCTGACCAGCAGCACCCGTTTGCGCCCGGTCTCGATCAGCCAGCGCGCCAGCTTCGCCGCCGTCGTCGTCTTGCCGGCGCCCTGCAGACCGGCCAGCAGCACGACATAGGGCGGCTGGGCTCGCAGCTCGAACCCCGCGCGCGCGCCGCCCATCAATTCGACGAGTTCGCGGTGCAGGATCGAGACGAAAACCTGGCCGGGCGTGAGGCTCGAGGCCACCTCGGCGCCGAGCGCCTTCTGCCGGACCGCGTCGATGAAGCCCTTGACGACCGGCAGCGCGACATCCGCCTCCAGCAGCGCCATGCGCACTTCACGCAGGGTCTCGCCGATGTTGTCTTCGCTGATGCGGCCCCGGCCGCGAAGGTCCTGGACGGTCTTCGAAAGTCGCTGGCTCAGGGTGTCGAACATCGGACGGACCGGGGTTTCTCTGGGTGGGCGGGCGGAATTGGCGAGTATACGCAGGCAGGTGGTTGCCTACGTCCGCCGTCCCGCCTCTATGCTATCCCCGTGCCGCAGGCCCAACGCCCGCCCGGTGAGCCGACGTGGAAGACGCCCCTACCCTGATCCTGCTGATCGCGCTCGGAGCGCTGCTGCTGGTCGTTGCCTTCTCGTCGGGAACGGAAGTGGCGATGCTGTCCGTGAACCGCTATCGCATCCGCAACCGCGCCGCGCGCGGCGAACGCACCGCGCGGGTGCTCGAGACCCTGCTCGCCAAACCGGACGACTGGCTCGGCGCGAACTTGATCGTGCTGACGCTGGCCAGCGCCGGCGTGACCACGATCGCCACGATCCTCGCCGTACGCAGCGGCCATCGCTATGCACTGCTGCTGCCGACCCTGCTGGTGCCGACCCTGATGCTGGTGTTCTGCGAGCTGGCGCCGAAGATCTTCGCTGCCGCCCACGCCGATCGGGTCGCGCTCGGCGCCGCCTGGACCTATCGCGTGCTGGTGGCACTCGCGGGCCCGGGCGTCAGCCTCGCCAACTGGGCCGCCTACGGGCTGCTGAAGCTCTTCGGCGTGGTGCAGGGCAAGGCCCGCGGCGACTCGAACCTGTCCGCCGATGAGTTGCGCACCGTGGTCGCCGAATCCGGGCCCCTCGTGCCACAGCGGCACCGCCAGATGCTGCTGTCGATCCTCGACCTCGAGCGCGCCACGGTGAACGACATCATGATTCCGCGGCAGGCGATCGCCGGCATCGATCTCGAGGACGACTGGGACCAGATCCTGGAGCGGCTTCGATCCACGCCGCACACCCGTTTGCCGGTCTATCAGGGTGACATCGACAACATGGTCGGCCTGCTGCACATGAAGCGGGTCGCGCAGGAACTCGCCCGTGGCACGCTCGACCGCGACCGGCTCGAGGAGATCGCCCGCAACCGCGAACCGTACTTCGTGCCGGAAGGCGCATCACTGACCGTGCAACTGGCCAACTTCCAGCGCAACCGGCGGCGCTTCGGCTTCGTCGTCGACGAATACGGCGACGTGATGGGGCTGGTCACGCTCGAGGACCTGCTGGAGGAGATCGTCGGTGAGTTCACCAGCGACCCGGCGACGGCGACGCACCGCGACATCCTGCGTGAACCGCCCGGCAGCTACATCATCAACGCCAGCGCCACCAATCGTGCATTGAACCGCGCGCTCGGTTGGGCCCTGCCGACCGATGGCCCCAAGACGCTGAACGGGCTGCTGCTCGAACAGCTGGAAACCATTCCGGTGGCGGGAACGGTACTGCGCGTCGGCCAGCACGAGTTCGAGGTACTGCAGATCGCCGACAATGCGATCCGCACGGTGCGCGTGCGGGAAATCAAGGACGCATGACGGTCTCGACGGCTTCGGCGAGGCGCGCGATACCGCGCACTTCGAGGCCCTCGATCGGACGCCGCGGTACGTTGTCGCGCGGCACCAGCGCCTGGCGGAAGCCCTGCTTCGCGGCCTCGCGCAGACGCTCGTCGCCATAGGCCACCGGGCGCACCTCTCCCGTGAGGCCGACTTCGCCGAACGCGACCATCGTGTCGGGCAGCGCGCGATCCCGCAGGCTCGAGGCGAGCGCGAGCAGCACCGGCAGGTCGGTGGCGGTCTCGCGCACGTCGAGCCCGCCGACCACGTTCGCGAACACGTCATGGTCCTGCAGGGACAGACCGCCGTGCCGGTGCAACACCGCCAGCAGCATCGAAAGGCGGTTCGAGTCCAGGCCCTGGGCAACGCGGCGCGGATTGCCGAAGCGCATCGGATCCACCAGCGCCTGGATCTCCACCAGCATGGGCCGCCCTCCCTCGCGCGCCACCATCACGACGCTGCCCGGGGCAACCTGGGGCGGGCGCGCCAGGAAGATCGCCGACGGATTGGCGACTTCGCGCAGGCCGCCCTCGGTCATCGCGAAGAACGCCAGTTCGTTGACAGCCCCAAAGCGGTTCTTGGTGGCACGCACGATGCGGAAGCGCGAGCCGGCATCGCTTTCGAAGTAGAGCACCGTATCGACCAGATGCTCGAGCACGCGCGGGCCGGCGATCGTGCCCTCCTTCGTGACGTGGCCGACGATGCAGACCGCCGTGCCGGTCGTCTTCGCGAAGCGCACCAGTTCGGCCGCACATTCGCGCAGCTGCGTGACACCGCCCGCGCTGGCCTGCACGGCCGCGAGCTGTACCGTCTGGATCGAGTCGACGACCAGCAGTCGCGCGCGCGCCGCGCGCGCCTGGGCGAGGATCTCCTCCAGGTCGGTCTCCGGTGCCACCTGCAGCGCCGCCGACGGCAGGCCGAGTCGCCTCGCGCGCAGCCCGACCTGGGCGCCCGACTCCTCGCCGGTCGCGTACAGCACGGCGCTGCCCTGAGCGACGCTGGCGGCAACCTGCAACAGCAGCGTCGACTTGCCGATGCCCGGATCGCCGCCGAGCAGCGTGACGCTGCCGGGTACGAAGCCCCCGCCGAGCACCCGGTCGAGTTCGGCCAGTCCCGCCGTGAAGCGCGCTGGCAAATCGTCGGTCGAGAGTGCCAGCGGCGCCGCCGCGGCTCGCCGTGGTCCGTGCGCGGCCAGCGTACCGAGCCGCGCTGCCGCGCCCGTCTCGCCGCGCTCTAGCGTGTTCCAGGCGGCACAGCCCGGGCACTGGCCCTGCCACTTTGCAACGTCGGCCCCGCAGGCCGAGCAGACGAATACGATGCTGGGGCGGGCCATCGGAATCCTGGAGGGTTGGCGCGCGCAGACCGGGGATCGGTGGCGCGTGGATCGATCGGGCAAACCCGGATTTTGCAGGCCTGGCCTGGCCGGGGGCAAACTGTGACTGCAGCCTCGGACTTCGATGGCCGGAGTGCTAGTGTTTCTCAATCGGTCTGCCGCCTGCGGGCGGACCTGTACGGTCTCAACACGATGCAAGATCTGTCGAGCGGGTCCTTCCCGAGTGTCGCCTGTACCCGTACTCGGGCGGGCAGCTGCGCCGCCTGCGGTGCCGAGCGTGACCCGAATCACATCCGGGGCACGGCGGGCCCACACGCGTGACGCTGCGCAATAAACTCTTGTTCGTGGGCGAGACGGACACCGGCAAGGTCCGCGAACACAACGAGGACACGATCGCGTTCGATCCCGAGATCGGCCTGCTCGTGCTGGCCGACGGCATGGGCGGCTACAACGCCGGCGAGGTCGCCAGCGGCATCGCCGTGAAGACCATCGTCAACCTGGTTCGCGAATCGATCGAGCGCGAAGACCTGGGGACCTCCGACTCCGCGTCGCAGCTTTCGCGTCGCAGCATCGTGCTGCGGGATGCCATCCAGCGGGCCAACAAGATCATCTTCCAGACGGCCAAGACGCAGTCGCAGTGCGAAGGCATGGGCACCACCGTGGTCGGCGCATTGTTCCACGACAACCGCGTCACGATCGCCCACGTCGGCGACTCCCGGCTCTACCGCCTGCGGGGCGGCCGCTTCGAACAGCTGACGCTGGACCACTCGCTGCTGCAGGAACTCGTCGACCGCGGTTTCTACTCGCCCGAAGAAGCGCAGCGGGCGGCCAACAAGAATTACGTGACGCGTGCGCTCGGGGTCGAGGCCAATGTCGAGGTCGGCCTGCGCGAGGAGTCTGTCGAGAAAGGGGATCATTACGTGCTCTGTTCCGACGGCCTGTCCGACATGGTCGAGGACGCGGACATACACTTAACGATAAACACCTTTGGTGATAACCTTGGCTCGGTCGCCAAGCAATTGATCCAACTAGCCAACGATAACGGTGGCCGGGACAACGTCTCCGTCCTGCTCGCGCAAATCCTCGACGGATTTCCGGCACGCAGGGGTGTCGTGGACAAGGTCCTGAGCTGGTTCAGCTGAGTCATTCCGGGTTCGCCGTCCCGTTTGGAGGGCGCCGGGGGGATGCGGTTTGCCTGGTCTCCCGCGGGTCGCGCGGTCGGTTGTCAGGTTTGTACTACGGTTCGTATTTTCGGTCGCTTTACAGACCGGTCATCAGGGCGGAAGCATGGCTAGACTGATTCTGAGCCTGGACGGTCACACCTTGGCCGAATACAACATGAACAAGGAGCGGTACACCCTCGGCCGGCTCCCCGACAACGACATCCGCATCGACAACCCTGCCGTCAGTGGCCACCACTCGCTGATCATCAACATCCTCAACGATTCGTTTCTCGAGGATCTGAACAGTACCAACGGCACCTACGTCAACGGCAAGCTGATCAAGAAGCATGCGTTGCAGCACGGCGACATCATCACCGTCGGCCACCATCAGCTGCGGTTCGTCGAGGAAGACGAGCAGCAGGACGAATTCCAGAAGACGATGGTCATCCAGCCGTCCGCGCGGCCGGTCGAATCGATCCGCCGCGCCGAGGCGCGGGTCGACAGCGCGGCCGTCCGCGGCGGTTCGGCCGCCCCTGCGGCCGACCTGCGCCGACCGGCGGCGCTCGCCGACGCCCAGCTCGCCGTGCGGCCCGCGAAGCTGCAGGTGCTGACCGGCCAGTTTGCCGGCCGCGAGCTCGACCTCGTCAAGGCGCTGACGACCCTCGGCCGTCCCGGCTCGCAGGTGGCCGCGATCACGCGCCGCTCGGATGGTTTCTACATCGTCCACGTCGAGAGCGATCGCGACAGCGATTATCCGCTGGTGAACGGTAACGCCATCGGCTCGCAGGCGCACCGCCTGCGGGACAACGACGTCATCCAGCTCGCTGGTGTCAAGATGGGCTTCTTCCAGGCCTGATCACCGGCCTGATCACCGGCCTGATCACCGGCCGGATCACCGGGCCGGGTCGTCGCCGGCGTCAGCGCAGCTCCAGCGGCACCCGCTGGCTGACACCGCAGATCAGCTCGTAGGCGATCGTGCCGGCATGAGCGGCCACGTGCTCGACCGGCAGCCCTGCCCCCCAGAGTACTGCCCGGTCCCCCACCTGCACCGGCGGCAGGCCCGTGGTATCGACCGCGATCATGTCCATCGACACCCGACCGGCGAGCTTCGCGCGCGCGCCGCCGAGCAGCACCGGCGCGCCCGAGGCGAGATGACGCGGCACACCGTCGCCGTAGCCGGCCGCCAGAATCGCAATCGTCGAGTCGCGTTCGGCGCGCCAGGCGCCGCCGTAGCCGACGGTCTCGCCACTCGAGACGCGACGCACCGCGATCACACTCGTCTCCAGCGTCATCGCAGGGACCAGCCCCAGATCGGCACCGACCTGGTCGGGGAACGGCGAGACCCCGTACAGCGCCAGACCCGGGCGTACCCAGTCGCCGCGCGCTGCCGGCCAGCCCAGGAGGCCGGCGGAATTGCCGATGCTGACGATCGGCCGCCCGCCCGCACCGGCGAACAAGGGTTGCGACGGCAGGGATTCGAGGATCCGCTGCAGGCGCGCCACCTGCTCGACCGTCATCGGGCAGTCGCGTTCGTCGGCGCGCGCGAGATGCGTCAGCAGCCGGATCTCGCGCGGTGGCACTGCCAGTGCGCACAGCCGCTCGAGCGCCGCCGGAAATTCCTCGGCACGGAAGCCGAGCCGGTTCATGCCCGTGTCGACCTTGATCCAGACGGTGAAGCGGCGACCGCGGCCGAAGGCTTCGAGCAGCGCGATCTGCGCTGCTTCGTGCACGACGAGTTCGAAATCGCGATGCGCCGCTTCGGCGAGCTGCGGCCCGCTGAACACGCCCTCGAGCAGCACGACCGGCAGGTTGATGCCCGCTTCACGCAGCAGCACGCCCTCCTCGATTCGCGCCACCGCCAGCGCGTCCGCGCCGCCCAGCGCCGCGGCCGTCGCGACCAGCCCGTGACCGTAGGCGTTCGCTTTCACGACCGCCATCACGCGCGCGCCGGGCGCGGCGCTGCGCACCGCGGCGAGGTTCGCGCGCAGCGCGCTGCGATCGATGCAGGCGCGAAGGATGCGGCTCACGGCCGGGTCAGCGCAGCACGCCCTCGGCGTACGAGTCGGGCGCGTAGTTGAGGAATCGCGAGTACTGACCCTGGAAGGTCAACACGAAGGTACCGGTCTCACCGTTGCGGTGCTTGGCGAGATCGATCTCGGCCATGCCGCGCTTGTTGGTGTTCTTGTCGTACACCTCTTCGCGATAGATCAGCAGGATCATGTCTGCATCCTGCTCGATCGCCCCGGAGTTGTGGCTCACGATGCCCTCGGCCAACCAGTTCGCTGGCCCGGGGACGGTGAGATCGAACACCTCCTCTGGCTGCTCGAAGTCTTCCACGGCGACGACCCGGTCCCAGAACAGGTCGCTCTCCACCCATTCGTGAAGTTCTGGCGCACGCAGAAGTCGTGCATAGCTGGCCATCAACTCTCGACTGGGTGCAAATTTGGAATGGGCCGATCCGCCGTACGACGTGCCCCGCATGCTGGCCATCGCGCGAGTGGTGACACCTGCCGATCGCATCGCGCGACGAACGTCGCCCATCGCTTCGCGCGGCAAAGTATCGACGTTGGTATTCGGTTCGATCAACTCGAGCGATTGCCGCAGGCTTTCTGTCGGGCGGGAACGTGGCCCGAATCCGCCAATCACGTCCGCGAAGAGCCGCTGCGAGTCGGTGCCGCTGACATCGACCGTATGAACTGCTCGCCCCGCGCCGCTGCGAACAGTGCGCTGCCGCGCGACGATACCGAGTCTCAACAGCAGAGCCGAGACGTCCTCCGCCAGGCGCTCACTGCAGGTGCTGAAATACACCCGGGCCGAGCCGCGGGCGCCTGGTCGCCGCAAGGTTACGGAGCCGTCCGTCGCCCAGAGGTGCCGCAGCAGCCGGGCAATCTGTGCCGTCGGCAGACGGAACACCGATTCGGGCAGACGCTTCTCATGAGAGCGCTGCCCGAAGATGCCCTGGCGGCGCAGCCACGCACCCGCCCCAGCCGGATGCCAGCGGTTTCCGTTGCCGGCGATCACGAGCTGGTGCCATTGGCCACGGCCGGCATGACGCGTAACCCGGCAACCCATGGCCTCCGCGGCGGCCGTCACCGCACGGCTGTTTTCCTCGGATGCCGTCGTGTAGCGCATCGGCTGATGCTTCAGGTAGCTGCCGTCGCCAACCATGTGCCCGAGGAACACAATTTCGTGTTCGTCCCAGGGCTCGGCCACGTCCGGCTCGGGCACGCAGCGAGCGATCGCGACCCGTGCGCCCACCTCGATCTCTCCGACGGTGTTCCAGCCGCTGCCCGTCAACAGGCGGTGCTCCGGCGTCGCACGGATCGATCGGCCACTCGCGAGCTGTACCCTGCGCACTTCGCGAGTGCCCACCGACCAGACGATCTCGGCGCGGGAACGAATCACACGACGCTGCTCATCCAGCGCCCAGACGTCCGGGGTCTGCCCGACCAGTTCCCGTACGGGCACCCGGCGCCCGTCGGCAAGCCAGACTCGAGTATCTCCAGTCACGCATTCGCGCAGATCAGACATCACCGGCTTCTTGTCGGTGCGCTGCTCGACGCCGCGGTTCAACTGCGACAGCGCGATCACCGGCAAGCGCAGTTCCTTCGCGAGCGCTTTCAGGCCACGCGAGATCTCGGCGATCTCGGTGGCGCGGTTTTCCTTCGTGCCCGGCACCTGCATCAGCTGCAGGTAGTCGACGACCACGAGGTCGAGTCCGTGCTCGCGCTTGATGCGGCGTGCGCGGGCGCGCAGCTCGGTCGGCGTGAGGCCCGGCGTCTCGTCGATGAAGATCCGCGATTCGGAAAGCTGGCCGGCGGCGCCGGTGATGCGAGGCCAGTCCTCGTCGGAAATCTGCCCGCTGCGGATGTGCCCGAGCTGCACGCGACCGATGGACGCGAGCATGCGGGTCATCAGCTGTTCCGAGGGCATCTCCATCGAGAAGATCGCGACCGAAGCTTTCACGTCACCCTTCAGCGCGGCGTACTCCGCCATGTTGACGGCGAAGGTGGTCTTGCCCATCGAGGGCCGGCCCGCAACGATGACCAGGTCGCCGGGGCGCAGGCCGCCGGTCTTCTTGTCGAATTCGTCGAAGCCTGTCGGCAGGCCGCGCAGCTTGTCCGGGTTTGCGTGCCACTCGTCGATCTGGTCGATCAGCGCCGGCATCAAGGTCTGAATCGAGACCGCACCGTCACGCCCGCTGCGCAGTCCCTGCTCGGCGATCTCGAAGACCTTGCCTTCGGCCATGTCCACCAGCTCGCGGGCGGACTCTCCTTCGTTATTGAAGACCGAGCCGGCGATGTCGGTGCCCGCCTTCAGCAGCTGGCGCAGCAACGAACGCTCGCGGACGATGTCGGCATAGGCGCGGACGTTGGCCGCACTCGGCGTGTCGCGGGCGAGGCCGCCGAGATAGGCGAGACCGCCGGCGTCGACCAGCTTGCCGGCGCGTTCGAGGTGCTCGCTGACCGTCACCGCATCGCAAGGCTGGTTCTGCGTCGCCAGATGCCCGATCGCGTCGAAGATCAGGCGGTGGTCCGGACGGTAGAAGTCAGGACTGCGCAGGACGTCGGCGACGTTGTCCCACGCTGCGGCGTCGAGCAGCAGACCGCCGAGCACGGCCTGCTCCGCCTCGACGGAGTGCGGAGGAGTCCGGAGCTCGGCGTCCCGGCTCACTCTTCGGCGACGACGCTCACCTGCAGCTGGACGTCGACGTCGGCGTGCAGGTGCAGCGTGACCTGGTGGTCACCGACCATGCGGATGGGACCGGTGGGCAGGCGTACTTCCGACCGGGAGATCTTGTGGCCTTGCGCACTGCAGGCCTCGGCGATGTCGGCGGTGCCGATCGAGCCGAAGAGCTTGCCTTCGTTGCCGGCCTTCGCGGAGATCTCGAGGATGAACTCCTTGAGGCTGGCGGCACGGGACTCGGCCGACGCGAGCTCATCGTTCGCGGCCTTCTCGAGCTCGGCGCGGCGCGCTTCGAACCGGGCGACATTGGCGGGCGTGGCGAGCGTCGCCTTGCCCTCGGGCAGCAGGAAGTTGCGGCCGTAGCCGGACTTCACGTCGACGCGATCGCCGATGTTGCCGAGGTTGGCGACTTTCTGGAGCAGGATGACGTCCATGGGATGACCTTTGTGGCGCCGCGGATCAATGCTGATCGGTGTAAGGCAGCAGCGCGAGGAATCGCGCACGCCGGACCGATTGGGCCAGCTGACGCTGGTAGAACGAACGCGTGCCGGTGATTCGGCTCGGCACGATCTTGCCCGTCTCGGTGATGTAACCCTTGAGCGTCGCGAGGTCCTTGTAGTCGATCTGCTTGACGTTGTCCGCGGTGAAGCGGCAGAACTTCTTGCGGCGGGTGAAGCGGCCGCCGCCGCCCTGTTTGCCATTGTTCATCATGTGAATTGTCCTGATGTTCGTGTGTTTGCGAGGATCAGAACCGGAAAGCCCGTCCGATTCTGCTCAACCGTCGGACGCTCAACCGTCGGAAGGCGGGGCGTCGCCCGCAGGCGCGTCGTCGCGACGCGGGCGGCGGCTGAATCGCTCGCCGTCGCCATCACGGTCACCTCGGTCGCCGCGATCGCCCCGATCGCCGCGGTCTCCGTCCCCGCTGCTCTCTTCCTCGGCGGCCCGCGCCATCGGCGAAGGCTCAGTCACGGCCTCGTCCATCTTGACGACCAGGTGACGCAGCACGGCATCGCTGAAGCGGAACGCGCCGGTCAGTTCGCCGAGGGTCTTCTGGTCGGTCTCGATGTTCATCATCAGGTAGTGCGCCTTGTGGATCTTGGTGATCGGATAGGCGAGCTGCCGACGGCCCCAGTCTTCGACGCGGTGAATGATGCCGCCGCCCTGGGTGATCATGGACTTGTAGCGTTCGAGCATGGCCGGAACCTGCTCGCTCTGGTCCGGATGAACCAGAAAAACGATCTCGTAGTGCCTCATGGTGTCTCCTTGCGGACTTTGCCCTTGTGGATTTGAGCCACCCGGCGAGGCGCTGCCGGTGTGGCAAGGATCGATGCCGGCGCCGCGAGTCGGCTACCGCCCCGAAAACGGGGGGCGCAATATAGCCAATGCCCGGCACGGGCGCAACTAAAGCCCGTGAATCAGCAACTTGCGGTGGCGTCAGCGCCGGCGGAGCCGAGCGCTGCGAGGCCCGCGGCAGCGGCCTGCGCACCGCGGCGCTGGCGGACGGCCTCATAGAGCAACATGCCGGCGGCGACCGACACGTTCAGGCTTTCGACCGCGCCGAGCCGGGGTAGGCGCACCAGTACGTCGCAATGCTGCCGGGTCAGCTGGCGCAGCCCCGCACCCTCGGCACCCATCACCAGAACCAGCGGCAGGGTCAGGTCGACGCCATCCGCCTCCAGCGTCGCCCCGCCGTCCGCACCCACCACCCAGAGCCCGGCCTCTTTCAACAGCCGCAGGCAACGGGCCAGATTGGTTACTGCGACCACGGGAGTGGTCTCGGCAGCCCCCGCGGCCACCTTGCGCACCGTCGGGGTCAGCTGCGCGGCCCGATCGCGCGGCACGATCAGCGCGAGCGCCCCGCAGGCATCGGCGGTACGCAGGCAGGCGCCGAGGTTGTGCGGGTCCTGTACCCCGTCGAGCGCCAGCAGCACGGGACGATCGACCCCGGCCAGCGCCGTGAACAGCTGCTCCTCACTCCACGGCGCCTGCGGAGAGACCTCGGCGACGACGCCCTGATGGCCCGCGCCCGCCTGCTTCGCCAACTGGTGCGCATCGACCCGCTCTACCGGGCAACCGGCTTTCGCCGCGAGCGCCAGCAGCTTCGCGATCCGGGCGTCCTGGCGCGCGGCGCTCACGCGTAGCCGTTGCACGCGCTGCGGATGGCGCTCCAGCAGCGCCTGCACGGCGTGGATGCCGTGGATGCGCTCGGTAGCGCGCTCGCTGCCGCTCAAGAATCGAGCTCCAGGTCGATCAACCCCTCCACCGGATTCGCATTGGTGACGATCACGCGGATGCGCGAGCCCAGTGCGAGACGCCGCCGGGTGCGGCGGCCAACCCAGGCATGACCGCCGGCGTCGAGTACGTACTCATCGTCGCGCAGCGATTCGAGGTGCAGCAGGCCGTCGACTGCGAAGTCGGTGAGCTGCACGAAGGCCCCGAACTCGACCACCGTGGTCACCAGCCCTTCGAACGTCTGGCCGAGCCGGGCACGCAGGTAGCTGCACTTCAGGAAGGTGTCGACGTAGCGGTCCGCCTCGTCGGCGCGCTTTTCCAGCCGCGAGAGGTCCTGCCCCAGCGGCCCCAATTCCTCGACGCCGTAGACGCGGCCGCTACGGTCCGACGCGTCGCTGATCGCCTTCAGTGCGCGGTGCACGACGAGATCGGGGTAGCGGCGGATGGGCGAGGTGAAGTGTGCGTACTCGGTGAGGGCCAGACCGAAATGACCGATGTTGGTCGGCTGGTAGAGCGCCTGAGGCATCGATCGCACCACCAGCGACTCGACGAACGGCCGCTCCAGCGATTTGCCTAGCCGCTCGGTGATGCGCCGCAGGTCGCGCGGCGTGACCGTCTCGGGCAGCTCGCCCGCAATGCCGAGCGCCGCGAGGCCGCTGAGCAGGACATCCAGTTTCTTCTGCTCCGGCACCGCGTGCACGCGGTACAGCCCGGCGGCACTTGCTGCCTTCAGCGCCCGGGCCGTGGCGACGTTGGCGAGAATCATGCATTCCTCGACCAGCTTGTGCGCGTCGTTGCGGGGATGGAATGCAATCGCGCGCACCCGCTGCTCGGCATCGAACTCGAACCCCGCCTCGGCGCTGTCGAAGTCGAGCGCACCGCGGCGGTGCCGGGCCTTCAGCAGCGCGTGGTAGACGTCGACCAGGGGCTCGAGGCGCTGGAGCAGCGGGCCGAGCGACTGGCGGGCCTCCGCGTCCCGCGCGAACAGCGCCCGGTGCGCCCGGGTATAGGTCAGGCGCGCATGGCTGCGCATGACCGCCGGATAGAACTTCGATTCGCGCAGCTGCCCGGTGGACGAGACCGACATGTCCGCCACCAGGCACAGGCGCTCGACATCGGGCGCGAGCGAGCACAGGTGGTCGGACAGCGCATTCGGCAGCATCGGCAGCACGCGGTTCGGGAAGTAGACCGAGGTGCCGCGCTCGCGTGCCTCCGCGTCCAACGCCGTGCCGGGACGCACGTAGTGGCTGACGTCGGCGATGGCGACGACCACGCGATAGCCGTTCGCGGTGACCTCGGCGAACACCGCGTCGTCGAAATCGCGCGCATCATCGCCGTCGATCGTGACCAGCGGCAATTCGCGCAGGTCGACCCGGCCGGGGGCCTGCACTTCGCGCGGGTCGATCCGGTCGCCATAGGCTTCAGCCTCCCGCAGCGCCTCGACCGAGAATCCGGTCGGCAGCGCCACGCGCGCGATCGCCGACTCGCAGGCGAGTTCGAGCGGGCGGTCGGGATCGAGCCGGCGCTCGACGCGCGCCATGCCGGTGCGCTGCGCGTCGGGATAACGGGTGATCCGTGCGATGACCCAGTCGCCGGCGCCTGCACCGTTGAGCTGCTCCTCGGGCACCTGGCATCGCAGCGACAGACGCCGGTCGACCGAGTGGACGTAGCACGAACGACCGTGACCTTCGACCGTGGCGAGAAAAGCCGACACGCCGCGGGCCAGGATCGCCTCGACCTCGCCGGACAACCGGCCAGTGCGGTCCCGGCTGACGTTGATGCGCACCCGGTCGCCCGAGGTGATGCCCGCCATCTGCGGCGGCGGCAGGAACACATTCAGTTCCTGCCCCTCGACGCGGACGAAACCGAAACCGGATCGGTGTGCGCTGACGATGCCTTCCTGGACGCCGGCGGATGACGCGCCCTCCTGGCGCCCACCCGGTCGCGAGCGACGGGGGCCGTGGGAATGGGCTTGCGAGGGTCGGTTACGGGATTTCTTCAATTGACAGTCTTTCCTTGTGTGCGTACATTTTCGCGCCCCCCTGCCCGGGTGGCGGAATTGGTAGACGCACTAGCTTCAGGTGCTAGCGGTTAACACCGTGGAGGTTCGAGTCCTCTCCCGGGCACCATTTCGATGTCCTCAGCCTGACTCGATTTCCCCAGCGCCACTCGATGTCACCCGCCCATCGTGCCCCGCGGCCATGGCAACGACTGCGGAAGATCACTGCACTCGCCGAGGCTGCCCGCCGTTCTCGTGTCGGGTGCCTCGCGTCGGCATTCTAGCGGTTGCGGGGCCGGTTCACCCGTTACTCGAAGGGGTGCCGCAGCACGATGGTGTGATCGCGATCTGCGCCGGTGGAAATGACATCGATGGGGATACCGGCCAGCGCCTCGATGCGCGCCAGGTAAGCCCGCGCATTGGCCGGCAACGCCTCGATGCGCGTCACGCCGACCGTGGACTCCTTCCAGCCCGGCAGCTCCTCGTAGACCGGCGCCACTTCCGCGAAGGCATCCACGGTCATCGGCGGCTCGGCCAACAGCTCGCTGCCGCAGCGATAGCCGACGCAGACGCGGATCGAATCCAGGCCGTCGAGCACGTCTAGCTTGGTCATGCAGAGCCCGGTGACGCTCGAATGAATGATGGAACGACGCAACGCGACGGCGTCGAACCAGCCGCAGCGCCGACGGCGGCCCGTGACGGCGCCGAACTCGTGACCGACGCGCTGCAGGTATTCACCGGTTTCGTCGAACAGTTCTGTCGGGAATGGCCCCGCACCGACGCGTGTGGTGTAGGCCTTCACGATACCCAGCACGTAGTCGAAGTTGCGCGGCCCGAGACCGGTGCCGGTGCCGGCGAAGCCCGCCGTGGTGTTCGACGAGGTGACGTAGGGATAGGTGCCGAGGTCGACGTCGAGCATCGCGCCCTGCGCCCCTTCGAACATCACGTTGGCACGCCGGTCGCGCAGCTTCTGCAGCGCCGCGGTGACGTCGACCACCAGTGGCTGCAGGCGCTCGCCGCAGGCGAGGTGCTCGTCGAGGATGCGCTGGAAGTCGACCGGCGGCAGCCGGAAATAGTGCTGCAGCATGAAGTTGTGCAGGTCGAGGATCTCGCCGAGCTTGGCGGCAAAGCGCTCGCGATGGAACAGATCGGCGACCCGCACCGCGCGCCGGGCTACCTTGTCCTCGTACGCCGGGCCGATACCGCGCCCCGTCGTGCCGATCGCGTTGGCGCCCCGGGCCTTCTCGCGCGCCAGGTCGAGCGCGACGTGCGAGGGCAGGATCAACGGGCAACTCGGCGAGATCCTCAAGCGCTCGAGCGCGGGCACGCCGCGATCGATCAGCATCTGCGCCTCGCGGAACAACGCCTCGAGTGACAGCACGACGCCATTGCCGATGTAGCAGGTGACCTGCGGTCGCAGGATGCCCGAGGGGATCAGCGACAGGACGGTCTTTTCTCCGCTGATCACCAGCGTGTGCCCGGCGTTGTGCCCGCCCTGGAAGCGCGCCACCGCCGCGGCCCGCTCGGTCAGCAGGTCGACGATCTTGCCCTTGCCTTCGTCGCCCCACTGCGTGCCGATGACGACGACGAACTTGCCCATTCTCAATTCCCCGAGGTCATGCCCGGACGAAAGCGAGCAACGCCAGCCCGACGACGATGCTGCCCAGGCCGGCGATACGCAATTGGGAATCCGGAACCTGCACCAGCTGCAACAGGGCACGCTTCATGCGCGCCGGGTCGAGGAACGGCACGACGCCCTCGAGCACGAGGAACAACGCCGCTGCCGCCGCGAGGTCCGACCACTGGAACATCGATCGCGACCGTGGCTTCAGCGCGTACCGCCACCTGGCGCGCGCAGGTAGCGGAAAAACTCGCTGTCCGGGGAAACGACCATGACGTCGCCCTCCTTGCCGAGTGAGTTCTTGTAGGCCTGCAGGCTTCGATAAAACGAGTAGAACTCGGGATTCTTGTTGTAGGCCTTGGCGTAGACGGCGGCGGCCAGAGAATCCGCCTCACCCCGCACTTTCAGCGCATCGCGGGCCGCCGCGGAGAGGATCTCGGTGCGCTTGCGATCGGCCTCGGCGCGGATCCGCAGCGCGTCCTTCTCGCCCTCGCCGCGCAGCTGGCGCGCGAGTCGTTCGAAACTCTGCTGCATGCTGGCGTACACCCGGCTCGCGACGTCCTCCGGCAGATCGATGCGCTGTACGCGCACGTCGATCAGCTCGAGACCGAGGTCCTGCACCGTCTTGCTGGCGCGGCCGAACATCTGGCCCGTGAAGGCCGCCCGCTCCGCCGCGACGATCTGCTGCAGGGTGCGCTGCGCGACCGCGTTCTTGATGCCGTCCTTGACGATGTCAGAGAGACGCTGGCTCGCCTGCCCTTCGTTCGTGCCGAAGGACTGGTAGTACCGTCCCGCGTCACGGATACGCCACTTCACGTAGAAGTCGACGATCACGCTGCGGTTCTCGCTGGTCAGGAACGTCTCGCCCTGGAAACTCTGCGAGACGATCCGGCGCTCGAACTTGATGACCGTGTCGATCGGCGTCTTGAAGTGCAGGCCGGGTTCGTATTTGCTGGAGATGATCTCGCGGAACTGGGTGCGGATCGCGAGCTCGTTCTCGCTGACGGTGAACACGCAGGTGCTCGCCACGATCAGCAGCAGCACCAGCGGCAGGGCAATGGGGAAACCTCGCGGCATCAGCGTTCTCCTCGCTGGCGGGCATCCTGCGCCTGCGCATCGCCCTCGGCACCGGCGGCTCCGCGCTGGGCGGAAACCGTGGCCTCATTCTCGCGCACCACGCCGGAAGCACTGCGCTCGAGCATCTTGTCGAGCGGCAGGTAGAGCATCTGGCCGTTGCCATTCTTCGAGTCGACGATCACCTTGCGCGACCGCGACATCACGCTCTCGACGGCGTCGATGTACAGTCGCTCGCGCGTGACGCGTGGCGCGGCCTCGTAAGCAGAGACCAGCGCGTCGAAGCGGGACGCCTCGCCCTCGGCGATCGCCGCGACCTGGGCCCGGTAGCCTTCGGCTTCCTGGATCTGGCGCGACGCCGAACCTTCGGCGACCGGCAGGATTCCGCTCGCATAGGCCTCGGCTTCCTTGGTCAGGCGCTCCTTGTCGGCGATGGCCTTGTTCGCGTCGCGCTGCGACGGCACGACCGCCTCGGGTACCTGGACGTCGGTGAGGTTGACGCTGGTGACCGCGATGCCGGTGTTGTACTGATCGAGGGTGCGCTGGATCAGCTCACGAGTGCGGGTCGTGACCTGCTCGCGGCCGGAAACGAAGATGGTCTCGAGATCGCTGCGCCCGACGACCTCGCGGATCGCGCTTTCGCTCACTTCGCGCAGTGTCTGCTCGGGCTGCTTGACCTGGAACAGGTAGCGCGACGGATCGCGCAGCTGGTACTGCACCACCAGCGCCATGTCGATCAGGTTGATGTCCTGCGTCAGCACCCTCGCCTTGTAGTCGAGGCTGCTGACCTGCTGGGTGTTGACCATCGTCACCCGCTCGAGCGGCCACAGGTGCCAGCCGAGACCGGGCTCGCGGATCGACACGAACTTGCCGAAACGCTGAACCACGCCGCGCTCGGCCTGCGCCACCTGGAAAAAGCACATGTAGGTCCAGATCGCGACCGCGACCGCGAGGCCGGCGAGCAGCGTCAGCTTGTCGGGCCCGCCCGTCTCGCCGCTGCCGGACGCACCCGGGCCGCCGGATCCGCCGCCGCCCTTGATCAGCGACTCCAGCTTGCGCTGGAAGTTCCGGAACGCTTCATCGACGTTGCGGCCGTCCTTCGCAGGGCGCTTGCCCCAAGGATTGTTGCCGCTACCGCCAGGTTGATTCCATGCCATATGAGTTGTTGCGCCGGGGTGGGTCAGGAGGCGCGCAGAGCGCCGGATTGTAGGTAGCCGTCGTCGGGCGCACAAGGTTGCACGCTCATGGGCAACGCGAATACTTCGACCCCCGCGCTGCGCGCAAGTTCGAGCTGCTGCGCCTCCGGCAGGTTCGCGATCAGTTCGAGCGTGCCGTCCGCCGCGGTGCACTCCTCGCGCACGACGCCGGACGCGAACAATCGTGCCCGCAATGCGCCGGCACGCGCCGGGTGGATTCGCAGGCGAACCGGGCGCGCGAACTTCGAGAGGCGCTCGGCCACGGCCTGCAGCAGCAACACCAGTCCATCGCGCTTCGCGGCAGAGACCCGCACTGCGGAGGGCTGGCCGAGCGTGTCACGCTCGAGTTGGGGGGTGTCCTGCAGACGATCGATCTTGTTGAAGACCCGGATCTGAGGTAGATCGCCGGCGCCGATCTCGGCGAGCACGGCGTTGACCTGTTCGATCCGTTCGTCACGGCGCGGATCGCTGGCGTCGATCACGTGCAACAGCAGCGTCGCCTCGCGCGCTTCGGTCAGCGTCGACTGGAACGCGGCGACCAGTTCGTGCGGAATTTCGCGGATGAATCCGACTGTATCCGCCACGACAATGGGGCTGCCGCCCGGCAGCTCGATACGTCGCACCAGCGGGTCGAGGGTCGCGAACAGCTGGTCGGCGATGTACGCGTCGGCGCCGGTCAGCGCCCGAAACAGCGTCGACTTGCCGGCGTTGGTGTAGCCGACGAGCGCGACGGAGGGGATCGGAATCTCGACACGCCGCTGACGGCCGGTCTCGCGCTGCTGCTTGAGCTTGTCGAGGCGACGTGTCAGCACCTTGACTCGCTCGCCCAGCAGGCGGCGATCGGTTTCGAGCTGGGTTTCACCCGGCCCGCGCAGGCCGATGCCACCCTTCTGGCGCTCCAGGTGGGTCCAGCCGCGCACGAGCCGGCTGGCGATATGGCGCAATTGCGCGAGTTCGACCTCGAGCTTGCCCTCGTGACTGCGAGCGCGCTGCGCGAAAATGTCGAGGATCAGCGAATTTCGATCCAGCACCCGCTTGCAGATCAGCGTCTCGAGGTTGCGCTCCTGGCTCGGCGAGAGCGCGTGATCGACCAGCACGACGTCGGCGCCGGCATCGACGACGACCTGACGCACTTCATCGGCCTTGCCGCTGCCGATGAAGAATTTCGGTTCGGGGCGATCCCGGCGGCCGGTGATTGTCGCCACCGGCTGGACACCCGCGGAAACCGCGAGTTGGGAGAACTCGTCGAGGTCTTCCTGCTCCACCGGGCCACCGAGCCCGACGCGCACGAGCACCGCTCGCTCGCCTCCGCGGGGACGTTCGAACATCAGCCGCTACCGGAGTTCCGTGCGGCAGGGCGCCGTGAGGCGAAGCAGCCTCTGGGAGGGCGCAGCCGGGCTAGACACCATCAGGTCGGACAGGATCAATCGGCTGCGACCTCCGCGGCACCGGGCTCCTCGGCGGAGGGAACCCGGACATTGCGCGCGGGAACGACGGTCGAGATGGCGTGCTTATAGACCATCTGGCTGACGCTGTTCTTCAGCAGCACGACGAACTGGTCGAACGAATCGATCTGGCCCTGCAACTTGATGCCGTTGACGAGGTAGATCGAGACGGGAACGCGTTCCTTGCGAAGCTGGTTGAGGAACGGATCCTGCAGCGACTGACCCTTGGCCATCAGTGTCTCCTTGTTGTTCTGCGTGTCTGTTATTCGTGAGCCGCACTTTGCCTTCCGTGGCGGGCGACTCCAGCAAGCGAGACTCCACCTGGAGTCTTGACAATCCAGATGGTATCACGATCACCCGATTTCGGGCGGTTGACGTAACGTGGCGAGCACCGCGTCCCGCCATCGTTCGCGCGCGCCGGCCGCGAACGGATCGACACAGGTCCACCCCGAATCGGCACGGATCCAGGTGAGTTGGCGACGCGCGAGCTGGCGTGTCGCGGCCTTGGCGCGTTCGACGGCCAGCGGAAGGTCGCCGTCGCCGCCGGCAGGGCCCCACAGCTGACGATAGCCTACGGCACGCAAGGACGGCGCGTCGGGAGAGAGGCCCGGGCGCGCCTGCAGCGCGCGCACTTCGGCCACGAAACCGGCGTCGATCATCGCGTCGAAGCGGCGGCCGATCCGTGCCGCCAGGGCACCGCGATCTGCCGGCACCAGCGCCCAGCGCGCGAGGCGCAGCACGTGGGCCGGCGCGGTTTCTCGATGCCAGTCGGAGATCGGTCGCCCGCTGGCCTGCACGACCTCCAGCGCACGCTGGATCCGCTGCGCATCGTTCGGATGGATGCGCCGCGCCGACTCGGCGTCGAGTGACTGCAGTTCCACGTGCAGCGCCGGCCAGCCGAGGCGCGCGGCGCGCGCGTCGATGTCCCGCCGCAGCGCGGCATCGGCCCGCGGCAGCGACGCGAGCCCATGAACGAGCGCGCGGAAGTAGAGCATCGTGCCGCCGACCAGCAACGGCAGGCGGCCGCGGGCGCGCACCGCCGCGACTGCCGCGAGTGCGTCCTCGACAAAGTCCCCGGCGCTGTACGACTGCTCGGGATCGCGGATGTCGATCAGGTGATGCGGCAGTACGCGCCGCAGCGCCAAAGAGGGCTTCGCCGAACCGATGTCGAAGCCGCGATAGACCTGCGCGGAATCGACGCTGACGATCTCCACCGGCACCGCGTCGGCGAGGCCCTGCGCCCAGTCGCTCTTGCCGCTGGCCGTCGGGCCCGCCAGCAGGATCGCGTCGGGCGCCGCCTCGCCGGTCATCGACCGCGCAGGAAAAGGTGGTCGAGTTGCGCCATCGACAACACCGTCCAGGTCGGGCGTCCGTGGTTGCATTGCCCGGCGCGCTCGGTCTGCTCCATCTGGCGCAGCAGTGCGTTCATCTCCGGCAGCCCGAGACGCCGACCCGCATGGATCGCACTGCGGCAGGCCAGGCTGCCGAGCAGGCGATGCGCAGTGGCCTCGAGATGGTGCGTGCCCTGTTCGGCGAGTACATCCCGGACGACGTCCCGGACCACGGTCGCGACGTCCGACTGGCCCAGCATCGCGGGTACGCGACGCACCGCGACGCGCCCGGGGGACAGCGAGTCGAACTCGAATCCCGCCGCGACGAAGTCGTCGCGGACCGACTCGAGCGCATCGGACTCGTGTGGTCGCAGTTCCACGACCACCGGCTCGAGCAACGCCTGCGACGCCGCCATCGCCCCCGCCTCGCGCTTCATCCGCTCGTAAAGCACACGCTCGTGTGCGGCGTGCGCGTCGACCAGCACCAGGCCGCGCTCGTTCTGGGCGAGCACGTAGATGCCGTGCAGTTGCGCAATCGCCGTGCCCAGTCCTTCCAAGGGCAGCGCCGTCGGCGCCGCCGCCAGCATCGACTCCGCCTCTGCTACGGCCCAGCCGGTGGCAAGCAGGGTGGACTCGCGGTCGGCAGCGGCCGCGAATAGCGGTCGTGCGGCGCCGCCCCCACTCCCGGACACCTCCCCGGACGAGCGCGCGCCGGCGGGCAGTTGCACACCGGCGGGGATGCCGAGCGCGCGGGCGAGCGTGCGCATCACGAAATCATGGATCTGCCGGCCGTCACGAAAACGCACCTCGAGTTTCTGCGGATGCGCATTGACATCGACGAGCTGCGGATCGAGCTCGAGATGCAGCAGGTAGGACGGCTGGCGGCCGTGATAGAGCACGTCGCGGTAGCCGAGACGCGCCGCGTTGGCGAGCAGCCGATCGCGCACGGTGCGGCCGTTGACATAGAAAAATTGCTGGTCGCTCTGCGCGCGTGCGGCTTCGGGCTGTCCGATCCAGCCCCAGAGGCGCACCGGACCCGACTGCCGGTCCACCTCGAGACAAGCCTGCGCGAACGACTCGCCCATCACGCTGGCGATTCGCCCGCGGCGCGCCTGCGGCGTGTCGGCCACCGGGACGTCGAGCAGCAGGCGCGTACCGCTGCGCAGCCGGAAGGCGACGTCGAAGCGGCTCAAGGCGAAGCGCTCCATCAGTCGCACCACGTGAGAGAGTTCGGTGGTTTCGGTGCGCAGGAATTTTCTCCGCGCGGGCACGTTGTAGAACAGATCGCGAACCTCGACCAGCGTGCCGTCCGGCTGTGCCGAAGGCTGCACCGGGGCGACGGCTCCGCCCTCCACCAGTACTTCGGCGCCGCGGATCGCGCCGACCGCGCGCGACGCCAGCCGCAGCCGCGCAATGGAACCGATCGACGGCAGCGCCTCGCCCCGGAATCCGAGGCTCAGCACCGCGGTGAGGTCATCGAGCGTCGCGATCTTGCTGGTGGCATGGCGCTGCACCGCCAGCGACAGCTCGGCGCCATCGACACCGCGCCCGTCGTCGCGCACTCGCACCAGCGCGATGCCGCCCGCCTCGACATCCACCTCGACCCGGGTGGCACCGGCATCGAGGCTGTTCTCGACCAGCTCCTTGACCACGGAGGCCGGGCGCTCAACCACCTCGCCGGCGGCAATCTGGTCGACGAGCTCGTTGGGAAGCAGGCGGATGGGCATGGCAGGCTCGCGGGCGATGGGCGCGCCCGCCGGCCGGAAGTCTAAAGGAAGCCTGGCGATGGCGGGCTGCGGCCCGCCGCGCGCCGACTCAGCGGCGCGCCTGGGCGGTCGGCGGCGGCAACGCCCGACGGGCCGCCGCGAACTGCGTGCCTTCCGGCGGGTGGTCCTCGAAATAGCTGTGCACACCCCCGAAGATCGCCTCGGAGAGTTGCGCGCGTCGATCGGCCTGGCGGAGCATCCGTTCGTCGCCCGCGTTGGAAATGAAGGCCGTCTCCACCAGCATCGAGGGAATGTCCGGCGACTTCAGCACGACGAATCCGGCCTGCTGCACTCGGGGCTTGCGCACGTCCGCAACGCGGTTGAGCGAGCGCAGCACGCGCTCGGCCGCGTGCATGCTCGAGGCGATGCTCGCCGACTGCGACAGGTCGAGCAGCACCGACGCGAGCACGCCGTCCTTGTCGTCGAGGGAGACCCCGCCCTTGAGGTCGGCCGCATTCTCGCGTTCGGCGAGCCAGCGGGCCTGCTCGTCGCTCGCACCTTTTTCCGAAAGCACGTAGACCGACGCGCCGGACACGTCACGGTCACGCACCGAATCGGCATGAATCGACACGAACATGTCGGCCTTGGCATCACGCGCGCGACGGATGCGCTGGCGCAGCGTCAGGAAGTCGTCGGTCTGGCGCGTCAGCACGGCCCGCATGCCCGGCTCGCGATTGATGCGCGCGGCGACGTCTCGCGCGATCGCCAGCACCACGTCCTTTTCGCGCGTACCGCCGCGGCCGATCGCGCCAGGGTCCTGCCCGCCGTGGCCGGCGTCGATCGCGACGATGACCGCGCGACCGCTGTCCGCCGGGGCATGCGCGGCGCGCACTGGCGTCGAGGCGGGCGCAGGCGGCGACGTTGTCGCCGCTGAGGATGCGGAGGATGACGGTGACGCACCCTCGCCGCGGGCGCGCAGCTCCAGCCGCAGTCGATCGGGATTTCTCGCATCGCGGGCCAGTGCGGTCGCGTGGGCGCTGGCGCCTTCAGGCAGGTCGATGACCAGGCGCAGGTCGCCACCGGGCCTCGGGCCAACGCGCAGAGACCGAGCGACGCCCGACGGTTCGGGCAGCACCGGCCCCGTGGCCAGTCTTGCGTGCCGCAGGTCGAGCACCGCGCGCCGCGGCGCATCGAGCGTGAAGAAGGTCCAGGCGGTCGGGCCGGACAGCTGCAGCACGACACGGGTCTCCCCCGCGCCCGCCTCGACTTGCACAGCACGGACCTCGGTGGCGGATTCGCTGGCCGCCTGCGAGCCGAAGGGCAGGATTCCGCAAGCGAGCAGCGCCATAGCGGTCGAGAGCCTGCGAATCCTAAATTCCACGTTTATCAGTAACTTCCCGCCTGGAGCTGGCGCGTAATCTACGTCGGACGCTGCCCGACTTCAAGCGTGGTGGACGGCTACGGGCCCGGGACTCACCGCTCAGGCCATCGGGTCGGCCACCCGCGCCAGCCACTGCGCGCCGGCTTCCGAATGCGCGGCGACCTCGACCCGGTGATGGCCCTCGATCCCCACCGTGAAACTCAATTGCAGGTCGGGCGGCGGCAGCGCCGCCCCGCCCCGCTCGGGCCATTCGATCAGCCACACCGCACCCGCGCGATCGAATTCGTCCAGGCCCAGGGCGACCAGCCCGTCGGGCCCGTCGAGGCGGTACAGATCGCCGTGCACAAGCTCGATCGGACCGAGACCGTAGTGCTCGATCAGGCTGTAGGTCGGGCTGCGCACGGCGGCCGTGACGCCCAGATGCCGCAGCAGTCCCCGCACGAACGTGGTCTTGCCCGCCCCGAGATCGCCGGCGAGCCAGGCACGAAGCGCCCGTCCCCGCAGGGGCTGAAGGGCGGCGCCGAAGTCGGCACCGAGCTGCTCGGTCGCCGCGTCGGACGCAGACGGGAAAACACGGCGGCGCGGGCCAGCCGGCAGCGGCGTCACTGCAGATTGACCCAGGCCCGAAGCTCCTCGGCCACTTCGCTGGCGAGCACGCCGCGCTCGCCGTTGCGCGCCTCGGCATCGCCCGCCATCGCGTGCACCAGTACGCCGACCCGCGTCGCGCTCCACGAGTCACCGACCTGGGCGAGGATGCCGGCCACGGCACCGGTGAGAACGTCGCCCATGCCGGGCGCCGCCATGCCGGGGTTGCCGCGCTCGCAGATCGCCGCCACGCGCCCTGGGCTGCCGATCAGGGTGCCGGCGCCCTTCAACACCACGATGCCGCCGTACCGGGCCACGAGCGCCTCCAGCGACCCGAGCCGATCGGCCTGGATCGCCGTGGTATCCACGTCGAGTAGCCGTGCGGCCTCGCCGGGGTGTGGGGTCAGAACCCAGTTGTCGCGCGCGCCGAGACCGAGTTCGGCGATGAGGTTCAGGCCATCGGCATCGACGATCAGCGGCTTGCGTGTCTCGAGTGCCTGGCTGAAGACCTCGTGCGCCCAACCGCTGCGACCGAGACCGGGCCCGACGGCCACCACGTCCGCGCGCGCCAGATGCTCGGCGACAGTTCGCGGGTCGTCCAGCGCATGCACGATCAACTCGGGACGGCCGCTGGCCACGGCGAACGCCGACTCCGGCGCCGCCAGCACGGTGACCAGCCCGGCGCCGACCCGCAGCGCCGCTTCGCCCGCCAGTCGCGTCGCGCCGGGCATGCCCGGACCGCTGCCGATGACCAGCACCCGGCCGAACGACCCC
Organism: Pseudomonadota bacterium; assembly: GCA_043748075.1. Lineage (GTDB taxonomy): Bacteria > Pseudomonadota > Gammaproteobacteria > Steroidobacterales > Steroidobacteraceae > UBA964. Next base: position 24,225 of record JAYTNX010000084.1, on the reverse strand, counting down.
TTGTGCGCCGCCCGCGGCCGGCGCGGCAACGCGGCGGCGATCTCGGTTTCGAGGATGCGGTGCAGGCGCGGTACGAGCCCGGATGCCGGCGGCGGCAGCACCTCGAGATCGTCGAAGAACACCGTGCCGCAGAACTCGGGACCCTCGCCGAGATAGAGCCCGGTCTTCAGTCCGATGAAGGTGATGGTGCAGTCGGCGCGAACGGCCACGCCGAGCGGCAGGCCGGAGTCGCTCGAGAGTCCGGATGGAATGTCGAGCGAGAACACCGGCCGCGCGGACGCGTTGACCGCGCCGATCGCCGCTGCGATCGCGGGCCGGACCGGCCCCTGCAGGCCTGTGCCGAGGATCGCATCGACGATGACGTCACCGGCGCCGAGCGCTGCGCCGGCGGCTGGCAACTCGACCACGCCCGAACTCGCGAGGAAATCCTGCCAGGCGCGGCGCGCGTCGCCCCGCAGCGTCTCGGGATCGGCCGCCGCCACCACGCGCACCTCGAGTCCAGCCGCCTGCGCGAAGCGCGCCATCACGTAACCGTCGCCGCCGTTGTTGCCACCGCCGCAGACGATCACGATCTGGTGCGCCATCGGCCAGCGCGTGCGCAGCATGCGCAGACTCGCCTCGCCCGCGCGTTTCATCAGCGTGTAGCCCGGGACGCCCAGCTCGCGGATCGCGTAGGCATCGAGGTCCCGGATCTGCCGGGTCGAATAGATCGCGGTGGGCAGCGCCATCGCCTCAGTATACTGGTGGCTCTCCACCATGCCGGACCAGAACCCGCTGCACCTGGCCACGCTCCGGCGCGATCTCGACCGCTTCGCCCGGGAACTCGGCTTCGCGGCGCTCGGCGTCGCGGGCATCGATCTCGGTGCCGACGAAGCGCGACTCGACGCCTGGCTCGAGGCGGGGCTGCACGGTGAAATGGACTACATGCAGCGACACGGCACGCGTCGCTGCCGCCCGCAGGAACTGGTGCCCGGAACGCTGCGCGTCGTCAGCGTGCGCATGGACTACTGGCCGGCAGACGCCACCAGCGCCGACGAGGTGCTCGCCGATCCGGCACTCGCCTACGTCTCACGCTACGCGCTGGGCCGCGACTATCACAAGGTGATGCGCTCGGCCTTGCAGCGGCTCGCGGAGCGCATCGCGGCGCAGGTCGGGCCGTTCGGCTATCGCGTGTTCGTCGACTCGGCGCCGGTGCTCGAGAAGCCCCTGGCGCGCAACGCGGGCCTGGGCTGGATCGGCAAGCACACCAACCTGATCGCGCCGGATGCGGGGTCGTGGTTCTTCCTCGGCGAGCTCTACACCGACCTGCCGCTACCGGTCGACGTGCCGGCGAGCGCGCACTGCGGCAGCTGCCAGGCCTGCCTGCCCGCCTGCCCGACCGCCGCGATCATCGCCCCCGGCAAGCTCGACGCGCGCCGCTGTATCTCGTACCTGACCATCGAACTGAAGGGCGCGATCCCGATCGAGTTGCGGCCGCTGCTGGGCAACCGCATCTACGGCTGCGACGACTGCCAGCTCGTCTGCCCCTGGAACAAATTCGCGCGGGCGGCGGCGCACCCGGACTTCAAAGTCCGGCACGGGCTCGATGCGCCGCGACTCGCGGCGCTGTTCGCCTGGACAGCGGCGGAGTTCGCGACCCGCATGGCCGGATCGGCGATCCACCGCATCGGTCACGAACGCTGGCTGCGCAACATCGCCGTGGCGCTCGGCAATGCGCCGCGCAGCGAGGAGGTGCAGCGTGCGCTCGAGTCGCGCGCGGAGGATGCGTCGGCACTGGTGCGCGAACACGTACAGTGGGCGCTGGCCCGGCAACGCGAGTCGGAACCGGATGCACTCTGAGCACCGGTGTCGATCCGACGCCAGGACCGCCGCGCAGCGGACGCCGGCCGCCAAGCGCTAGCGCGCGGCGCCCGCGCTGACGCGCAGGTTGTCGATCAGGCGCGCCTTGCCGAGCCGGGCCGCGACCAGCACGACCAGATCCGCGTCATCGACCGCCGGTCGCTGCAGGTCGGCCGCCCGCCGCACCGAGAGGTAGTCGACGCGGAAACCTTCGGCCGCCAACCGGCCGGCCGCCTCCGCTTCGAGGCCCCTCCAGTCGCGCGCACCGCGCGCGATGGCCGTGGCGACGGCGCGCAGTTCCGCATGCAGCCGCGGCGCGCGGGTGCGCTGTTCCGCATCGAGGTACTGGTTGCGCGAGCTCATCGCGAGCCCATCGGCTTCGCGCAACGTCGGCGCACCGACGACCTGCACGGGCAGGCAAAGGTCGACCACCATGCGCCGGATCACGGTCAGCTGCTGGAAGTCCTTCTCGCCGAATACCGCGACGTCCGGCTGCACGATATTGAACAGCTTCGCGACCACCGTCGCGACGCCTTCGAAGTGGCCCGGGCGGAACTCGCCGCAGAGGATCGTCGAGAGGCCGGGAACCTCGACGCGGGTCGCGATCTCGGGCCCGGAAGGGTACATCTCGTGCACGTCAGGCTGGAACATCAAGTCGCAGCCCGCCTCGTCCAGCATCTGGCCGTCGCGCGCCGGGGTTCGCGGGTAGTGGTTGAAATCCTCGTTCGGACCGAACTGCATCGGGTTCACGAAGATGCTCGAGACGAAGCGATCGCCGTGCTGCCGAGCGAGTTCGATCAGGCTGATATGACCCGGGTGCAGGTTGCCCATGGTCGGCACGAACGCGATGCGCTCACCCGCGGCACGCCAAGCGCGCACCTTTTCGCGGACCTCGGCCACCGTCGAGACGACCTGCATCACGCGAAGCAGTGCTCCGGCGCGGGGTAGCTGCGGTCCTTGACGGCACCCACATAGCGGCGCATCGCATCGAGGTTGCCGCGGGCGCCTTCCATGCAGTTGAGCACGAAGCGCGGCTTGCGCCCGCTCGTGATATCGAGCACGTCGTAGAGCACCAGGATCTGGCCGTCGGTGTCCGGCCCCGCACCGATGCCGATGACGGGCACCGACAGGGCTTCGGTGATGCGCCGGCCCAGATCGGTCGGGATGCATTCGAGCAGCACCAGGTCGGCCCCGGCCGACTCGAGCGACTTGGCGCTCGCGATCATGCGCTCGGCGGCATCGGCCTCGCGACCCTGCACGCGGAATCCGCCCGTCTTGTGCACCGACTGCGGCTTCAGGCCGAGGTGGGCGCAGACCGCGATGTCGTGGCCCGCCAGGAACTCGACCGTATCGATCTGCGACGGGCCGCTCTCCAGCTTGACGATCTCGGCGCCGCCTTCCTGCATCAGCCGCACGGCGTTCGCGAGCGCAACATCGCGGGTGGGATAGCTGGCGAACGGCAGATCCGCCATCAGCATCGGCCGGTGCAGGCCGCGCGCGACCGCGCGGCAGTGGTAGATCATGTCGTTCATGGTGACGGGCACGGTGGTGTCGTGACCCTGCACGACCATGCCGAGCGAGTCGCCGACCAGCACCACGTCGGTGCCGGCTTCGTCGACCAGGACCGCAAAGCTCGCGTCATAGCAGGTGAGCGAGGCAATCTTCTCGCCGCTGGCCTTCATCTTCTCCAGCGTCGAGAGCGACACCGGCGGGCGGGTCGAATCGCGCAACTGCAACTGCGTGTACATCGTGGGCTGGCCCCGGTCAGAACGCCTCGTGGCGCAACGGATTGTAGTAGAGACGGCCGCGCTTCATCCGCTGGATCGCGCCGAACAGTTCGTCATAGTCGGCCGCATTGCCGGCCGGGTCGATGGTCGCCGCGTTGACGATCAGCAGCGGCGCGGCCTCGTAATCGTGGAAGAACCGCGCATAGGCCTGGTTCAGCTTCTCGAGATAGTCGCGCTCGATGCGGGATTCCATCGCGATGCGACGGCGCGCGATCCGCTCCACCAACACGTCCACCGGCGCCTGGAGGTAGACCACGAGATCCGGCTTCGGTGCCTCGATCGCCAGCTTCGCGTGTACCTGTTGATAGAGCGCGTACTCGGCCGGATCGAGCGTCAGGCGCGCGAACAGGTCGTCTTTCTCGAGCAGGTAGTCCGCCACCCGCACCGGCGCGAACAGATCCGCCTGTCGCAGCGCGGCCAGCTGCTGGGCGCGCTGGAACAGGAAGTGCAGCTGCGTGGCGAACGCGGTCGCCTGCGGGTCACGGAAGTAGCGTTCGAGAAACGGGTTCTGGTCGGCCTGCTCCAGTACCAGCTCGGCGCCGAGCGTCGCGCCGAGACGCCGTGCCAGCGTCGTCTTGCCGACCCCGATCGGGCCCTCGATCACGATGAACTGAAGCGAGCCTTCCTGCGTCATGGCGGCACGGCGCGCGCGTCAGCTCATGCGGCGCAAGCCGCGGTCCTCGACCGCAGCCGCGAGATCGCGAACGACACCGACGCCGGGGACTTCGAGGTCCGGCGCGAGCTCCTGCAGGGGAAATAGCACGAAATCGCGCGCCGCGATCCCCGGATGCGGCAGCGTCAGGCGCTCGTCGGCACGCACGGTACGCCCGAACACCAGCAGGTCGAGGTCGATCTCGCGCGGCCCCCAGCGCTGCCGGGGCGGCGTGCGACCCAGCGCCGATTCGAGTGCGCGCAGCGCGTCGAAGAAGGCGTCGACGGACAGCTGCGTCAGCAGCGCAGCGACCGCATTGAGAAACTCAGGCTGTTCGACCGGCCCGAAAGCCGCGCTGGCGTAGAGCGACGAACGTGCGACCAGTCGCGTCTGCGGCAGCGCCCCCAGCGACTCCAGCGCCCGGTGGACGTGGCCGCGCGAATCTCCCAGGTTGCTGCCGATCCCGACGTAGGCCGGCTGCCAGGGATGCATGGCTCAGCTCTGGGGAGAACCGCCGCGCGGCCCTCGGCCGCCGCGTCGGCGCCGACGCCGACCGCCGCTGCCTGGAGCACCCTGGCGTCCGCCGCCGGGCGCGCCGGCGCGGTCTTGTTGCCCGTGCCCTTGACCCTGATTCTGTCCGCGAGGCGCGGCTGGACCGTCCGGCGCATCGGCCAGCTCGGAACGCTGTTGCGGAGATGCCTGTTGCAACGAAGTCCACCACTCGACCAGCTCGCGACTCGCGAGGCCGCATTCGGCGCGCAACACCAGCAGGTCGAACGCGGCGCGAAACCGCGGGTTCTCCAGCAGGCGCAGCGCGCGGCGACCGCGGGGCTGTTCGAGCCGCGGCTGCATCGCGAACATGTCGCGTACGCCGAGCGAGAAGCGGCGCGGCAAAGACACCCGCGCCTGGATCGCACGCACCGCGGTATCGACCGCATCGAGGATCGTGCCGGTGTCGTTCCAGCGCTCGCGAGGGGCTGTTTCGATCGCCATGCCGATCGGGCCGTACAACAGGATCGAGAACAGGAAGGTCGGCGTCACCGGCCGATCTGCGCGCACCCGCTCGTCGGTGTTCTCCAGGCCGCGCACCAACATCGTCTCGACCGGGCTGCCGGGATGGCGGCGCAGGAACGCGCCGACGTTGGGCAACAGCACCTCGAGCAGGCCGCGCTCGCGCAGCACCCTGAGGCTGCTGGACCCGTGCCCGGTCAGGAACAGCTTGAGCGTCTCGTCGAACAGTCGCGCCGCGGGCACCCCGGCCAGCAGGTCGCGCAGCTTGTCGATCGGCGCGGCCGTGGCCGGTTCGAGCGTGAAACCGAGCTTCGCCTCGAAACGCGCGGCCCGCAGCATGCGCACCGGATCTTCGCGAAAACGGGTCTCCGGGTCGCCGATCATCTTCAGGCGGCGCGCCAGGACGTCCTCGAAACCGCCGACATAGTCCCAGACCGAAAAATCGGCGATGTTGTAGTACAGCGCGTTGGCAGTGAAATCGCGACGCCAGACGTCCTCGTCGATGGTGCCGTACACGTTGTCGCGCAGGATGCGTCCATGCTCGTTGACCACGCGCTCGGTATCCGGATCGTTGGGCTGTTCGTCCCGCGATGCGCCACGCGCCCGCGACGGCCCGCGCCCACGATCGCCCTGTGACAGGCGCGCGCGATCGTCGCTGACGTTGCCGTCGACGTCGCCCGACACAGGGACTTCGGCAGGGTCTCCGTCATCGACATTGCCGTCGACATCGCCGCCGACATCGCCGTCGTCGTCGCCCTCGCCATCGTCGAATCCATCGTCTTCGGCGTCGTCGAGGTCGGCACCCTCGTCCACCGCGTCGTCGTCGAGCACCTCCTCGTCAACGATCGGGTCTTCGGCCTCATCGGGCGCCGTCGATGCACGAAAGGTCGCTACCTCGATGGTCTCTCGACCGAAGAACACATGGGCCAGGCGGAATCGCCGGCCGACCAGCCGGCAATTGCGGAACAGGCGGCGAACCTCCTCAGGCAGCGCGTTGGTCGCGACGTCGAAGTCCTTCGGCTGGAGGCCGAGCATCAGGTCGCGGACGCAGCCGCCGACCAGGAAGGCCTGGTAGCCCGCCTCCTTCAGGCGGTAGAGCACCCGAAGCGCGTCGGGCGAAATCTTCGAGCGGGAAATGGGGTGGCCATCGCGGGGGATCACCCGCGCAAGCTGGGGAACGGCCTCGAACGAGGCGTGGGGAGAATTCAAGTGAGGGGTATTCCGCTTGAGCAATGGAGGGCAGCGAATATAATACCGCGCCTTCCGCTGACCGGCCGACGCTCCTTTCGTCTAGAGGCCCAGGACATAGCCCTCTCAAGGCTGTAACACGGGTTCGAATCCCGTAAGGAGCGCCAATTTCCCCGTTCTGGGCCGCAATGGCCTGTTTGACCCCCCCGGCTCAGGGGGCAGCCTTGACGCCCTCTCCCTTCAGCGCCTCGAGCGCGCCGAGGTCGATGGATGTCAGCGCGGACTTCAGCTGCCCGATGTCGGTGGCGTCGCCCGACACCTTCACGATGAAGCGCTCGCCGAGCACGATCGAGTATTCGCCGGACTTGCGCGCGGTGTTCCATTCTTCGTGCACGATCCGCCCGTTTTCACGGGTGGTCTTTTCATAGCCGCTCTCGGTCTGCTTTTCTGACTCGATCGCCGCCCAGCCCGCGAACATCATCACCCCCTGTGCGCCTCCGAGGTCGGTGATTTCCAGCGACAGGTCGCGGCCTTGGCCGTCGCCGTAGCGCGCCTTGCCTTCGCTGATCTGCAGGCCCATCGCGGCATTGCGCTCGGCGGACATCTCGCGGCGCGGCAGGCCGGCGAGCGTTTCCGGCAGGAAGGGTTTCAGGCGATCGGGGGGCAGCGCCTCCACCTTGGAGCCGCCCCCGAGCGCGGCGCCGAGCACGGCACCGAGTGCCTCGCCCTGGGCCTTGGAGTCGCCGCTCTTGCTGGCCGCCTCCAGCTTCTTGCTGGCCTCCTCCATCTGCTTGCCCATTTGTCCGATCTTGCCGAGCGGGCTGTCCGGGTCGACCTTGATGTCGTCGGACGAGGTCTGGCCGGGAAATCCGCCGCCGATCATCGCCGCGGACATCGATCGGCCGACGACCGCCCAGACGATCAGACTCACGACGATCGCCGCGATGATCGACACCGCGGTGTAGGCAGCCGCCTTTTCAGGCGGGCATTTCATCAAGGGTGGTAGCCCGATGTAGAGCAGGTAGATGCCGTAGATCGCCGCCGCGAGCGAAATCAGGCCGCCCAGGTACGGCACGATGGCCGCGACCCCGCCAACCATGCTGGCCGTGGCCGAGTACGCAACCACCTTCAGGGCCGCAAGCGAATCCTTGGTGCCACCGAAGGTCGGCGCAAGTGCGTTGACGAGGAGCGAGAACACGAAAATGCCGGCGAGCGACACCACATAGGAGACGACCGCCGAGCCGAGCGCCGGACCGAGCCCGAGGCGCATCGTGCCCATGAATGGCACGCTGTAGCCGAACACGGTTGCGTCGATAAAGGCGAACACTGCGGGCACGGCCGCCAGCAGTAGCAGGTAATTTTGATAGATGTGGCGGGTGCTCGAGGGCTCCGCGGCGATGATCGGCCATTCGCTCTTCGGTGTCAGTAGAATCGCCTTGGCGCGCTCGACCAGCTTGCTGATATCCATTGCGTTCCCCCTTGCGGCCGGACTGCCGCAGCGCACTGCGACGTCGGACTCATTCTGTTGGTATCGAACGCTTCGATTCTAGGCGCGGCCGGCCTGCGACGATACCCCCGGTCAGCGTCATTCCCGGAACGGGGTGGCTGGTCCAGAGTTCCTCGCGGAACCGCGGGATGCTCATCGCGACCACCGGGAAACACTCGACGAACTGGCCGGGTGCGATCGCCAGCCCGTACAGCGCGTAGCAGAACATGTCGTTCGCATCGACGTGCCAGAAGCCCTTGATCCGCGCGTCGCTGGCCGTCGCCGAGCCGTCGGTCTGGAAATAGACGTCGAATCGATACGGCTCGCCCAGGCCTTCGAGACGGTAGCGGGTCGTGTTGGTCATCAGGTGATTCCAGAACGTCGGGAATCGCCTGGCCAACGGCAGCCCGGTCTCGCCCGCAGCCGCACCGCGGCCGGCCGCAGCGTCCGGCGGCGTCGGTCGCGGCCAGTCGGCGCCACCCGTCTCCAGCATCACGAAGCTGACGAGCGCGACGCGATCGGATTCAGGGACCGGCTCGGGAATCTGCATCGTGCTGCCGCGGAGGAAACCCTGCGGATCCCCGAGCATCGCCACCAGTCGCGACGCCGTCCAGGGTTGGCCGAACTGCGTCATCGCCGCCGAGTAGTCGAAGCCGGGCTTGGCGCCGGCGACTCTGGAAAACACGCCGTGCAGGTTCGGCCCCGCCAGATCGGTACCGCCCTCGGCGAGCGAATGGCAGGCACTGCAGCGCCGCTGGAACGCGACCATGCCCTGGCGGTAGTTGGCCGACACGAGTTGCTCCCGAGTCACCTCAGCCGCGCGAACCGGGGCCGCCGTCGCGCCGCCGAGCGCCGCAATCGACGCCACACCCAGGACGGCCCGACGGAGAGGCGAATACGCAAACGCCGACCGGACGAAACTGTGTCTTATCACTCGCCCTCTCCTGCTCGATGCCGCGTCCGCACGGCGCGTCGGGCACGCGCAGGGTCAACGCAATCGCCGCGCGCGCGCATCATTGCTCGCCCTGTGGATCCGCAGCGCGGTTCCCGAGGGGCGCTCGAGCTCCGCGGAGTAACGTCGGGTTTCCGACAGCCGCGCACCGGAGTTCGCCCATGACCGTCCAGCCCTGGCAGGCGACCTGCATGCAGGTGAACTGCAACCTCGTGAACGCCGCGCGCAATCGCCCCGAGGCCATGGCGATCGTCAATGCGTCGATCGACCGCTGGATCACGCTGATGCGCGGCGTGGCGCGTGGCGGCGGGCGCCAGCTGCTGCTGTTTCCCGAGTTCTGCCTGACGGGCTTTCCTCTTGGCGAATCGGCAGCCGAGTGGATCGACAAGGCCTGTATCGAGATTCCCGGGCCGGTCACCGAGCGGCTGCAGCGCGAGGCGCAGGCCCTGAAAATCTGGGTCGGGGCGAACTCCTACGAACGCGACCCCACCTGGCCAGGTCGCTATTTCAACTGTTCCTACTTGATCGGCCCGAACGGCGACGTGGTGCTGAAGTACCGCCGCATCAACACGGTCCAGACCGGTTCGCCGCACGATTTCATGGACCAGTACCTCGCGCGCTACGGGATCGAGGGCACCTTCCCAGTCGCGAAAACCGACCTCGGCAACCTCGCAATGATGCCCTGCGGCGAGATCATGTATCCGGAGGCGGCGCGGATGTTCATGTTCCGCGGTGCGGAGGTGCTGTTGCATCCGACTTCCGACCATGGCGCTTCCGACAAGTGGAGCTGGGAGTCGGCGAAGAAGGTCCGGGCCTCGGAGAACATGATGTACCTGGTGTCGGCCAACCAGTGCGGCCAGATCGGCGGCCCATCGCCGACCGGCCAGACGGCGGGTCATTCGAAGATCTACGACTGGGATGGCCGCGTCCTGGCAGACACCGGGGGCCCCGGTGAATCCACCGTCTGCAACGCCTGGATCGATGTCGAGGCGCTGCGCCGGATCCGCTCGATCCCCGGCTCCGGCAATCGCCTGCTGCGCCAGCGCGTCGACATCTACCGGCCGCTGTACGACTCCATGACGCTGTATCCGCCGAACAAGTTCGCCGACGCACCGATGGATTCGAAGGCGCGGATCCTGGAAGTGCAGCAGGAGGCGTACAGGAACCTGGTGCGCGCCGGCGTGATCCAACCGCCACAGCCATGATCGCCGCGCTGAGCCGTCGGCGCTTCCTGCAGGCCGTGGGCGCGGCGCTGGCCGCGCGCCCGGCGGCAGCGGGCGAGGCTGACGACTGTCGGGCGGGCTCGCCCCGCACCGCGCGACCAGCGCGGCCCGCCGCGCGCATCGGCCTGCTGCAGTCACGCACGCGAAGCGTGGAGCGCACGCGGCCACGGGCCGACCTGCAGCGCAACCTCGAACACATGCTTTGGCGGATCGAGCGGGCGCAGAACGACGGGGCGCCGCATGACTGGCTCGCGTTCCATGAATGCCCGCTGACGGGCTGGGAGCGCTGGAATCGCTGCAGTGGACACCGCTCGCGACTCGGGGCGCGGAGTTCGTGCTGCGTACCCACGCCGGGCCGTTGCCACCCTGGAGCCTCGGGGTAGCCGAAAGCTGCCGGCGGCACGCGGTCCATGGCGGCCTCGTGAACGCCTCAGTTGCGACCGACCTGCCGCAGTTCCGGCATTCGGCCAGCGGCGGCGGCTCGACCTTGCTCGGACCGGACGGACAGGTGATGGCGCGAGCCGGCGACGGCGGCGAATGCACCGTCAGCGCCACGCTACTCATCGGCGAGCATCGCATCGGCGAACGGCGCATCGGCGAGCGGCGCGACACCGTGGAGGCGTTGCCGGGTTGAAACTGGGCCCTGTGCGACTCGAACGCACGACCAATTCCTTAAAAGGGAACTGCTCTACCGACTGAGCTAAGGGCCCCCGGGTCGCGGATTCTACACAAAAAGGTCGCCACTCAGGTCCGCGGCGGGTGCCGCACCCGACTGGTACGGCGTCGGATCCGGCACAGCGGCGGCCTCGAAACCGGTGCGCCGCAGCCGGCACGAATCGCAGCGCCCGCAGGCGCGGCCCGCGGCGTCGGCCTGGTAACACGACACCGTCAGCGCAAAGTCGACGCCGAGCGCGATGCCCTGCCGGATGATCTGCGTCTTGGACCAATGCAGCAGCGGCGCATTCACCCGCAGCCGGCTGCCCTCGACACCCGCACGCGTTGCGATCTGCGCCAATTGCTCGAAGGCCGCGATGAACTCCGGTCGACAGTCCGGATAGCCGGAATAGTCGACGGCATTGACGCCGATGAACACGTCCGAGGCCGCGAGCACCTCCGCCCAGCCGAGCGCGAGCGCGAGCATCAGGGTATTGCGTGCCGGCACATAGGTCGATGGAATGCCGCTGCCGGGGCTTTCCGGCACCGCCAGCGACAGATCCGTGAGCGACGAGCCGCCGATACCGGCCAGATCGACGCGGAACACGCGATGCTCGAGCGCCCCCAACGCCGCCGCGACGCGTGCGGCGGCGTCCAGCTCCGAGCGATGCCGCTGCCCGTAGTCGACGGACAAGGCGTAGCACTCGTAGCCGTCGCGGCGTGCCAGCGCCAGCACTGTCGCGGAGTCGAGCCCCCCCGACAGCAGCACCACCGCCCGTCGCGCCGCGCCGTCCGTCATCCGAGGCTTCATTTGCCGGGCACGTTGCCCCACAGGACCTTGTGCAGCTGTACCTGGAAGCGCACCGGGAGGTTGTCCTCCAGGATCCAGTCGGCGAGCTGGCGCGCCGGTAGCTGTTCCGCACTGGGCGAGAACAGCACGGTGCAGCGCGTCGCGAGCCCGCGCCCGGCAAGTTGTTCACGGCTCCACTCGTAGTCGGCGCGGTGGGTGATCACGAACTTCACTTCGTCGGTGTCGCGCAGCGTCGCGAGCTGCCCATAGAGGTTGCGCGACTCCTCACCGGAGCCCGGCGTCTTGATGTCCACCACCCGCACCACGCGCGGATCGAGATCGGCGTAGCCGATGGCGCCGCTGGTCTCCAGCGACACCCGCTTGCCGGCGTCGCACAGTGCCGTAAGCAGCGCGCGGGCGCCCTTCTGCGCGAGTGGCTCGCCCCCGGTGACGCAGACGTGCCGCGTCGCGAGTTCCTCGACGCGGGCGAGCACTTGTTCGAGGCTCTGCAGGTGCCCGCCGTGGAAGGCGTAGGCGGTATCGCAGTAGTGGCAGCGCAGCGGGCAGCCCGTGAGTCTCACGAACGTCGTGGGGAAGCCGACCGACGCGGATTCGCCCTGCAAGGAGCGAAAGATCTCCGTGATGCGCAACGAGACCGCGGTGACGGCCGCGACCGACTCAGGCGACTCGGCCATCAGGTCAAGGCAGGCGACGCAGGCGCTCCTGCGCGAGCCTCGCCGCCTCGGTGCCGGGATAGCGGGTGCCGACCTGCGCGAGCGTCTGCTTTGCGGCCGCCAGGCGTTTCAGTTCGAACTGCGCAAAGCCGAGTTTCAGCATCGCATCGGGCGCCTTGCTCGAATCGGGCCAGCGCTGCCCGACGGTCGTGAACGCGGCGACCGCATTGTCGTAGTCGCGAGTGACGTAGTAGGCCTCGCCCAGCCAGTACTGCGCATTGTCGGCCAGCTCATGCTCGGGATGGGACGACAGGAACTCGCGCATGCCCGCGATCGCCACCGGATAGTTCGCGGCCTTCAGGGCGTCGAACGCCTTGCCGTAGCGCTGCTCGGCCGAATCGCCGGCACGCGACGCGGACGCGCTGACGACTCCGGAGAGTGTGGACCCCGCACCGATTGCCGCGGCGCCCCCCGACGACGGGCCACCGCCCGCGCCGCCCGTTGCGGCGGCTCCGCGTCCACCCCCTTCGAGCGCGTCCATCCGACGCGACAGATCGGCATATAGGTCGCGCTGCTGCTTGCGCAGCGCGTCGTTGCCGTTCTCCAGCACCTCGACCTGGCCGCGGAGCTTGCGCACCTCGGCCAGCAGCGCATCGATGCGCTGCGACATCTCGAGCAGCGTCGCGCCGCCGGCGACGCGCTCGATCTTGCCGAGACGCCGGTCCATGTCCTCGAGGCGCACCTGCAGCGGATCGTCCTCGGCTGGCGTGGTGACGCATCCGGCGAGGCCGGACAACAGGGCCACGGCGAGCGAGACCCGGCCGCATCGAACCGCAGCGACGCGCACGATCAGTTGCCGTAGACGATTTCGACGCGGCGATTCTGCGCGAAGGCCTCTTCGGTCTCGCCCGCGACGGCCAGGCGCTCTTCACCGAAGCTGACCGTCGCGGGCTGCAGGTCGGCGCCACCCTGCAACGCCAACGCCCGGCGCACCGCCTGCGCCCGCCGTTCACCGAGACCGATGTTGTATTCGCGCGTGCCGCGTTCGTCCGTGTGGCCCTCGAGCCGCACGCGCGCGCCGGGATGGCTCGCGAGCCACTGGGCATGGGCGGCGATCAACGCCTGGTCCGCGGCACGGATCTCGTCGCTGTCGAATGCGAAATAGATGATGCGGCGGTTGGCGAGCTCGCCGGTCGGACCGGCGCCACCCGCGCTGTCGCCGCCGACCGAGCCGGCGGATTGGACGCCGGCGGCCGATGCGGAATCATCGGCGGTGGTCGTCGCGCCCGACGAGCCCACGGTGTCGCCGGCGGCGCCATCGGTCTTGGTGCGCTTGCCCGCGCATCCGGTGGACAGCACGGCGGCGAACACGACGACGGCCAGGGAAAGGTACTTTTTCATCGACGAGACTCCATGCAGGGCGGTCAGGCGAAACGATGGTCGATCTTCTATCACAGTGGCCTGCAGGCGAGAACCCGCAGTGCCTGGTGCGGGAGCGTCGCGCTCAGCGCAGGAACGGCCCCCAGGCCGGCTCACGCACTTCGCCGCGATCGGACTTGAGGCGCTGCGTGATCAGGCCGTCGGACGAGACGGTCGCCAGCACGCCCTGCCCACCTTCTCGTCCCGCGTAGATCAGCAACGCGCCATTCGGTGCGAAACCGGGTGACTCGTCGAAGCGACCCTTGGAAAGCACCCGGTTCGTGCCGTTGGCGAGGTCCTGGATCGCGACCTTGTAGCCATCCCCCTCGAGCGACACGAAAGCGAGCTGGGTGCCGTCGGGCGAGATCCGTGGGCGCGCGTTGTAGCTGCCCGTGAAAGTGATGCGGCGCGGCCGATCGCCGGCCGCAGTCGCCATGCGGTACACCTGCGGGCCGCCAGAACGATCGGACGTGAAGTAGATCGCAGCGCCATCGGGCGCCCAGGTCGGCTCGGTGTCGATGGCGGGGTCCTCGGTCAGGCGCGTCAGCGACTGCGTCGCCAGGTCGAGCAGGTACAGGTCGAGGTTGCCGCCGCTGCCCGACAGGGTCAGCGCCAGCTTGCTGCCATCGGGCGACCAGGCGGGCGCGCCGTTGATCCCGCGGCGCGCGGAAACGCGTCGGCGCTCGCCGCTGCGCAGCCGCTGCACGTAGATCGCCGAGGCGCGCGCCTCGAACGACACATAGGCGAGCCACTCACCGTCGGGCGACCAGGCCGGCGACATCAATGGCTGGCGGGATTCGAGGATCACCCGCGCGCCGTCGCCGTCCGCGTCAGCCACGATCAACTGGTAGCGCTGGCTCGGCGGCGTGCCGTCGACGGAGACGTAGGCAATGCGGGTCGCGAACGCGCCGCGAACGCCGAGGATCTTTTCGTAGACGCGGTCGGCGATGCGGTGCGCGCCGGTGCGCGCCGTCGGCGCCGGCACGGTGATGCGCTCGGCCAGCAGTCGCTGGCCATTGAGCACGTTCAACAGCTCGAAGTCGACGACGCTCTGGCCGGCCGCCGCGGGCGAGCTGCGCCCGACGAGCACGTAGTCGGTGCCGAGGCCGCGCCACTCGCCGGCCACGACCGCGTCGGACCGCGACGGCGACGCCGGCATGCGCTCGCGCGGCAGCAGGCGGAAGCGCCCGCTGCGCCCGAGGTCCTGCTGGATCACCTCGGCGAAGTCGAACGGCGCCGCGCTCGCCGGGTCCACGGCAAATTTCACGACGGCGATCGGAATTGGGTCGGTGACGCCGGAAGTGATGTCGATGCGCAGCTGCGCCTGCGCCGCGGGCGCGGCCAGGACGAGCGCGCACAGCGCCGCCCGGCGCGACAGGGTCGTTCGCTTAGTCATTGGGCTTGAACCGTACTTCCAGGTTGCGTTCGAACAGCGCCGGATCGGGGGGCGGCGGCAACGGAGACGCACGATACACCGCCGTCTCGATGGACTGGCGCACCGTTTCGTCGCCATTGCAAGACAGCACCCGCACCGCCACGACTTCTCCGCCCGGCACCTGCGTCACGGCGACGGTGCAGTCGAGACCGGCGCGCGCCGATGCCGGACGGATCCAGGCCCGCTGGATACGCGCCTGGATCGCCGCGGCCCACTGCGAGCCGAGACCGCCGGCGCGCGCCGCCATGGCGCGCTCCTCCGAGGCCAGTTGCCGCTGCAGCTCCGACTCGCGTTCGCTGCGCAGCGTCGCGTCGGCTGCCTGGCGCTTCTGCTCCGCGGCCTGCCGCTCGGACTCCTTCCTTTCGGCAATCTGGCGTTCTGCGGCCTCGCGCTCAGCGTCCTTTTTCCGCGCCTGCTCGCGGGCGGCCTGCTCGTCACGCAGCTTCTGCTCGTCCAACTTGCGCTGCCGCTCGGCGTCCGCCGCCTGCTGGGTCAGCTCGCGTTCCCGGGCCTCGCGCGCGGCGTCGGCGGGCGGCGCTGTTGGCTTTGCGGGTTCGGGCTCGGGTTCGGGTTCGGACGGGGGTTCAGGCTCGGGCTGCGGCGGCGGCGCCGCGACGGGACTTGGCACTGGCTTCGCGGGCCGACCAAGCCCGACGTCGCGGGCGTCCACGACCGTCGCCTCGATCGCCAGCACCTGCGCCTGCGGCGGCTCGCGACGTACCATCCACCAGCCCGACCCGAGCAGCGCAATGATCAACGCGTGCACGGCCAGCGACTTCAGCAGCGGCCGCCACCGCTCTGACGTTGAGCGCATCGGCGCCCTCAGCGCCTGCGGGGATTGGCGGGCAGCGGGTCCGTCACGAAGCCGAGTTTGGCGGCACCGGCATCCTGCAGCATCACCATCGCCTCGACGACCTTGCCATAGGGCACCTCGCGATCTCCCTTGACCAGCACTGGAACCCCAGGCGCGCGACGCAGCACCGCCGTCACCCTCGCCTGCGCGGTGCCGCGATCGAGCGGCGCCTCGGGGCGCCCGCCCTGGTTGAGGAACAGGCGGCCCTCCCGGTCGATCGACAGCACCAGCGGCTTCTGGTCTTTGAGGTCCCGCAGGTCGATCGGTTCCGCGGCAGCCTTGGGCAATTCGACCTTGATCCCCTGGGTCAGCAGCGGCGCGGTGACCATGAAGATCACCAGCAGCACCAGCATCACGTCGATGTAGGGAACGACATTGATGTCCGACATGGCCTTGCGGCCGCGTTTCACCTGCGCCATTGCCGTGCCTCCGGGATCACTGACCCTGCGCACCGCGGCTCGCGTGCCGCTGCAGGATCGTCGAGAATTCTTCCATGAATGCGTCGTAGCGCAGTTCGAGCCGTCCGACCTGATCGGCGAAGCGGTTGTAGGCGACGACCGCGGGAATCGCCGCCACCAGGCCGATCGCCGTGGCGATCAAGGCCTCGGCAATGCCGGGCGCTACCGTGGCGAGCGTCGCCTGCTGCACCGCGCCTAGCCCGATGAAGGCATTCATGATTCCCCAGACCGTACCAAACAGACCGACGTAGGGGCTGGTCGAGCCGACGGTCGCCAGCGTCGACAGGCCGTGCTCGACGCGGTCGACCTCCTTGATCTGCTGCGCGCGCATCGAGCGCCGCGATCCCTCCAGCAGCACATCGGCCGCAGCCACGCCCTGTTGGCGCATCCGCGCGAACTCGCGGAAACCGGCATGGAAGATGCTCTCGACACCACCGACGTCGCCGCGCGCATCGATGCCGCGGTAGAGGGTCGCGAGGTCGCCGCCGGACCAGAACTCCTTTTCGAAGCGGGCGAAGTCGGACTGCGCCCCCTTGAGCATCTTCGCCTTCTGGAAAATGACAGTCCACGAATAAACCGAAGCGGCCGCCAGCAGCAGCATCACCAGCTGCACCACCAGGGTGGCCTGGGTGATCAGACCGAAGATCGACATCTCCGCGCCGCTGCTCATCGCGGCGCCGCCTCGGGCATCGGAACGAAATCGGGGATCCGCCGCGGACGCAGCGAACGCGCGTCGAGGCAGGCGACGCGGAGGGTAGCGTCCAGCAAAATCTCGCCCGCAGGATTGGCGCCGGCCGCAGTGGCGCCAGCCGGCGAGGCGCCGCCCGGCATCGCGGTCGCGGGCGCGTCGCGCAGCACCTGCTGCCGGAAGCGCATCGTCACCCGTCCCTCCCGCTCGGGTACGCAGCGGACTCGCAGCGCATCGTCGAGCCGCGCGGGACGAAAGTATTCGACGTTCAGATTCACGACCATGAAAAGGATACCCGGATCGACGGCGAGTGCCTGCTGTGAAAAGCCCAGCGCGCGCAGCCATTCGGTGCGCGCGCGCTCGAGGAACTTGAGGTAGTTGGCGTAGTAGACGACGCCGCCGGCGTCGGTGTCCTCCCAGTAGACGCGCACCGTCCACTCGAACGGTAGCACCGTGATCACGATTCGTCCCCGAACAGCGATGCGGCGGAGGGTTGCTCCGGCGGCCGCAAGCCG
Organism: Pseudomonadota bacterium; assembly: GCA_043748075.1. GTDB lineage: Bacteria > Pseudomonadota > Gammaproteobacteria > Steroidobacterales > Steroidobacteraceae > UBA964. The sequence goes on along the minus strand of JAYTNX010000084.1, from coordinate 6,601 downwards.
AAGTGCAGATAGGCCTGGCGCGTCACCATGCGGCCGCGTGCCGTGCGCATCTGGTAGCCCTGCTGGATCAGGTAGGGCTCGATCACGTCTTCGAGCGTGCCGCGCTCCTCGCCGATCGCCGCGGCCAGGCTCTCGATGCCGACCGGGCCGCCCTCGAACTTCTCGATGACCGTCGTCAGCAGCTTGCGGTCGAGGGTATCGAAACCGACCGGGTCGACCTCGAGCAGGTCGAGCGCGTCGGCGGCGACCGCGGCGTCGATGGCGCCCTGCGCGCGAACCTGCGCGAAGTCACGCACCCGACGCAGCAGGCGGTTCGCGATGCGCGGCGTACCGCGGGAGCGCTCGGCGATCCGGCTCGCGCCGTCGGCGTCGATCGGCACCCCGAGGATGCCGGCGGAGCGGTGAACGATCCGCGTCAGGTCGGGGACGTCGTAGAACTCGAGCCGCTGCACGATGCCGAAGCGATCGCGCAGCGGCGAGGTCAGCAGCCCGGCGCGCGTGGTGGCGCCGACCAGCGTGAAGGGCGGCAGGCTCAACTTGATGGAGCGCGCGGCCGGGCCCTCGCCGATCATGATGTCGAGCTGGTAGTCCTCCATCGCCGGATAGAGCACCTCTTCGACGATCGGTGAGAGCCGGTGGATCTCGTCGATGAACAGCACGTCGCGCGGTTGCAGGTTGGTGAGAATCGCGGCGAGATCGCCGGGACGCTCGAGCACCGGACCCGAGGTCTGTCGCAGGCTCACGCCGAGTTCGGCGGCGAGGATGTTTGCCAGCGTGGTCTTGCCGAGCCCGGGCGGGCCGAAGATCAGCACGTGATCCAGCGCCTCACCCCGGCCGAGCGCGGCGCCGACGAAGATCTTGAGCTGTTCCTTGACCGGGGTCTGGCCGATGTAGTCGTCCAGTCGCTTCGGGCGGATCGCGCGGTCGATCGCTTCGTCGTCGCGCCGACCCGCGGGATCGATCACCCGCTCCGGGACGTCGCCGTTCACCGGTCCGCCCCCTGCAGCGCGCGGCGGATCAGCTCTTCCGTCGTGGCGCCGTCGAGGGCGGCGGCCTCGAGCAGCCGCGCGGCTTCCACGGGCTTGTAGCCGAGCGACACCAGGGCCGAGAACGCCTCGCCTTCGGCGCCGCCGGCCGGCCGCTCACCGTCCCGCAACGGCGCCGTGGCCAGCCCGTCGAGACGATCGCGCATTTCGACGATCAGGCGTTCGGCAGTCTTGCGGCCGACGCCGGGTATCCGGGTCAAGGCCGCCGCGTCGTTGCCGGCCACGAACTGGCGGAAGGTCTCGACGCTGATACCGGAAAGGATACCGAGCGCGATCTTCGGACCGACGCCCGAGACTTTCAGCAGGCTGCGGAACAGCCGACGCTCGTCGCCCGTCGCGAAACCGTAGAGCACGTGGGCGTCTTCGCGCACGACCAGGTGCGTCAGCAGTCGGACCTCGCAGCCAATCGCGGGCAGCCCGTAGAACGTGGACATCGGCGCCTCGAGCTCATAGCCGACGCCTTGGGCCTCGACCAGCAGTTGCGGCGGCGCCTTCCACGCCAGCGTGCCGCGCAGCGAACCGATCACGGGCGCCCGGACCGGGGCAGGCGGGCGATTTCCGGCGCGGCGGCGACGGCCATGAAAGCCGAGACGCGGCGCGCGTGCGCATGGCACAGCGCGGCCGCGAGTGCGTCGGCGGCATCGGCGGCCAGCGCGACCTCGGCGCCCAGGGCGAGCAGCTGGCGCACCATGTGCGCCACCTGCAGCTTGTCGGCGCCACCGAAGCCGACCGTGGCGAGCTTGATCGCTCGCGGCGCGTATTCGAATACCGCGGCGTCGGCACCCAGTGCCGCGAGCGCGGCGCCCCGCGCCTGCCCGAGCTTCAACGCGCTGGCGACGTTGCGGCTGACGAACACGCGTTCGACCGCGATCTCGTCGGGCGCGTGGCGCGCGAGCAGCGCACGGATGCCATCATGGATGCGGTACAGGCGCTCGGCCAGCGTCGCGCCGGCGACGTCGATGCGCCCGTGCACCACGCAACGATGGTCGCCGCCGAGGCAATCGACGATGCCGAAGCCGGTGTGGCGCGAGCCCGGGTCAATCCCGAGGATGCGGCAGCGCGCCGCGGTCGCGGCGCGCGCCGTCGAGACGTGCACCACGACCGGCGACGCAGCCGAACGCGACCCCCGCACCGCAACGGCCGGGCTCGCGGTCGACACCGCACCGCCGGGCACCGCACCCGGACGGAATGCCCGCCAGGACTTACTCGAATAGCGCGCCACGCGTACGCGGGCTCCGGATGTCGGCGAAGGAGATGTAGTCGACCATGCTGGCGCCGCGCGAGCCACCGCTCGGAAAAGACGCACGTATCATAGCCGGAATCCTCCAGTGCGCACACGCGCCGCCGGGCTCGCGACACCGTGGAAACCGCAGAGAACTGCCCTGCTTCGATCGACGCGGCGCTGCGCGCGGCGCGCGCCGGCCTCGAGCTCGAAGGCGCCGCGCCGGCGGCACTCGAGCGCGGCCTGGCCGCAGGTCGCCTGGTCGGCGCACTGAGTGAGGACGCGTCGCTCTCGATCGCCGTGCTGGCCTACGAGTCGCTGTCCGGCGACGTCAGCGCGCGGCCCGCGGTGCGCGCGCTGATCGGCGCGGAGGCCGCCGACCTTGCCGACCAGCTCACCCGGCTCGGCGAGTTCGGCCGCGGCATGGCGTGGAATCCCGGAGGCCGCCTGCAGGAGCCGCAGGCCGAGACGCTGCGCAAGATGCTGCTCGCCGTCGTCGGTGACCCGCGGCTGGTGGTGGCGCGCATCGCCGTGCAGCTCGCCCGGCTGCGTAGCGCCCGTGACGCAACGCCGGCGCGCCGGGAGACACTCGCGGCGGAGACTCGCGCCGTGTTTGCACCGCTCGCGAGCCGTCTCGGCATCGGGCGCCTGAAATGGGAGCTCGAGGACCTCGCGTTCCGCTATCTCGAGCCCGACGACTACCGGGCTCTTGCGGCCGCGTTGAACGAGCGCCGCGCCGATCGCGAGCAGTACATCGACGACCTTCGCTCGACACTGCAGCAGGAACTGCATGCCGCCGGCCTCGAAGCCGAGGTCTCCGGTCGCGCCAAGCACCTCTACAGCATCCATCGCAAGATGCAGCGCAAGCAGCTGCAGATTGGCCAGCTCTCGGACCTGCGGGCCCTGCGCATCGTCTGCCGCACGGTACCGGACTGCTACGCCGCACTCGGTGTGGTGCATGCGCGCTGGCGCTTCATTCCGGGCGAATTCGACGACTACATCGCGACGCCCAAGGACAATCACTATCGCTCGATCCACACCGCGGTGATCGGTCCGCAGGATCGCGCCGTCGAGGTGCAGATCCGGACCCGCGAGATGCACGAGAACGCCGAACTCGGCGTCGCTTCTCATTGGCGGTACAAGGAAGGCGGGCTGCGCGACGCCACCTGGGAACGCAAGATCGAATGGGTGCGCCGCATCCTCGAGCCCGCGGAGGCGGCGGCAACCGGCATGGAAGTGGATTCCGCCGAGCAGGATTTCATCGACCGGGTTCGCAGCGAGCTGTTCGAGGACCGCATCTACGCGCTGACGCCGCGCGGGGAAGTGGTCGACCTGCCGCGCGGCGCAACGCCGCTCGACTTCGCCTATCACCTGCATTCCTCGCTGGGTCATCGCTGCCGCGGCGCGAGGGTGAATGGGCGCATCGTGCCGCTGACCTTCAGACTCGGCAACGGCGAGGTCGTCGACATCATCACCGGCAAGCAGGAAGCGCCGAGCCGCGACTGGCTGGCGACGGACCAGGGCTACCTCGTCTCCGCACGCAGTCGCGCGAAGCTGCGGGCCTGGTTCCGCAGGCAGGACGCCGCCGCCTCGGCCAGCGACGTCGACGCCCCTGGCACCACCGTCGCACCGCGAGCGGCCCGATCGCGCACCGCGGCGCCGATCGCGTCGAGTCGTCGCGGCGCCAGTCCTGTCGATATCGAAGGGGTCGGCGACCTGCCGGCGACGCTGGCGCGCTGCTGCCGACCGGTGCGGCCGCAGCCGATCGTCGGCTATGTGACGCTCGGCCGCGGCGTCACGGTCCATGCCAGTCATTGCGCCGGCCTGCGGCGCATGCAGGCCGGCAAGCCCGATCGCGTGCTGCAGGTGAACTGGACGGCGGACGGCGATGCACTGCTGCCGGTCGAGCTGACCGCGGTGGCCTACGACCGACGCGGCCTCGTGCGCGACCTGTCGGAGGTGCTGGCGGCGCAGGACGTCGGCATCGAGTCGCTGCACACGGTCACTGATCGCGACGACGGTGTGGCGCGCACGTCCATACGGCTAGGGGTCCGGGATCTCGCGCAGATGACGAAGCTACTGCGGTTGCTCGGCGCGGTGCCGAGCGTGATCTCGGCGCGGCGCACTGCCTGACCGATCGGGCGCGTCGCCCGGCTGCCATGCCGCGACCAGGTGATCGACGAAGGCGCGCAGCTTGGCCGGCAGGCAGGGCGTGCGAACGAACAGCGCATGCGCCGCGATCCGTGGCGCTTCCCAGCCCGCCATCACTTCGACGAGACGCCCGGCGCGCAGGTCCTCGGCGACGACGAATCGCGGCAGCAACGCGATGCCGGCACCGCCGAGGGCCGCCTGCTGCAGTGCCTCGGCATTGTTGGAACACAGCGCGCCCTGCACCGGCACCGTCACGCGCTCGCCGCCCGCGCGCTCGAGCAACCAGTCGCTGCCACTGGCGAGATACCCATAGTGCAGGCAGTCGCGGGACCTCAGCTCTTCGGGACGCAGCGGCGGGCCCTGCGCCTCCAGGTAGTGGGGACTCGCGCACAACACGCGCGGCACGTCGCAGAGGCGGCGCGCCACCAGCGACGAATCGACGAGCGCCGCGACACGTACCGTCACGTCGAAGCCGCCCTCGACCGGATCGAGCAACCGGTCGTCGAGGTGCAGCTCCACCCTGACCCGCGGAAAGCGGCGCAGGAACGCCGGCATCAGCGGCGCGAGCTGCCGCATGCCGAAGCTCATCGGAGCGTTGACGCGCAACGGCCCTTGCGGATCCTGCTGCAACCCGGCCAGCGACTGCTCCGCTTCGTCGAGACGGGCGAGGATATCCACGACCCGCTCGTGGTAGCCACGACCGGCGTCGGTCAGGGTCAGGGAACGGCTGGTCCGAACCAGCAGCGCTGTGCCGAGCCGCGCTTCCAGGCCCTGGATCAGCTTGCTGACCTGGGAACGGGAGAGTTGCAGCCGACGCCCGGCAGCCGCGAGGCTGCCGTCGCGAACCGCGGCGGCCAGCGCCCTCATCTGCAGAATCTCCGACATCCGGCCAATGTATCCTTTCTGGATACTCAAGGTCATCCAGAGGCCATCTAGTCCCGCACGCGGATACCAACTACCTTCCCGGCTCGACCACTCCGATCGGCGACCCGGGAACCTGGCGCCGACCAACTCACTGCTCGAGGAGATGTTTCGATGCTGACCCTGCGCAAGGCCGCCGATCGCGGACACGCCGAACACGGCTGGCTGGACTCGTGGCACACGTTCTCGTTCGCCGACTACCACGACCCCGCGTACATGGGCCTCGGACCGCTGCGCGTGCTGAACGACGATCGCATCCAGGCGGGCACCGGCTTTGGCACGCATTCACATCGCGACATGGAGATCATCAGCTACGTGCTCGAAGGGGCGCTCGGCCACCGCGACTCGATGGGCAACGGCTCGGTGATCGTGCCCGGTGACGTGCAGCGGCTCAGTGCGGGCACCGGGATCCAGCATTCCGAGCGCAATGCGGCGGAGGGCACTGCCACGCATTTCCTGCAGATCTGGATCGTCCCGCGCCGCCGTGGCCAGCCGCCCGGATACGAGCAGAAACACTATGCGGTGGCGGAAAAGCGCGGCCGCTTGCGGCTGATCGCCAGCGCCGACGGTCGCGAGGGTTCGGTCAGGATCGACCAGGACGTGACGCTGCAAGCGGCGCTGGTCCACGGCGACGAGCGCGTGACCTATGCGTTGCCGCCGGGACGGCAGACGTACCTGCACGTCGCGCGCGGCGGTGTCGTCGTGAATGGGCAGGCGCTGGCCGCAGGAGACGCCGCACACCTCGGCGAACCGGGCGAGCTGCGGATCGGCAACGGGGCGGACGCCGAGATCCTGCTGTTCGACCTGCCGAAGTAGCGGGCTACCGAACTGGCGGGACGCCGACGCGAGAGGCGCGTCAGCGGTTCGGCATGTCGATCGCGCGTTTGTCGGCCGCGAGTGCGGCCTCGTGCAAGCCTTCCGACAACGTCGGGTGCGCGTGGATCGTGCGCTGCAGGTCTTCCGTGCTCGCCGAATATTCCATCGCGAGCACGGCCTCGGCGATCAGTTCGCCGGCCATCGGCCCGATCACGTGCACGCCGAGGATCTCGTCGTCATCCCTGGCTGCGATCAGCTTGACGAAGCCCTGCGCGGCTTCCATTGCCCGGGCGCGACCGCTGGCGAGAAACGGAAAACTGCCGACCTTGTACGCCCGCCCGCCGGCCTTCACCTGTTCTTCGGTCTGGCCCACCCAGGCGATCTCGGGCGCGGTGTAGATCACCGACGGGATGGTCCGGTAGTTCACCTCCGCGTAGCGCCCGGC
>JAYTNX010000083.1:0-42514 GCA_043748075.1 Pseudomonadota bacterium | reverse complement strand
TTCCCCAAGGCGCAGCTGCAGCCCGGCGACGCCGCGTTCGACACGATGGTCGCGACGGTGATCGGCTTCGTCGAGGCGCCTCGCCTCGGGCTCGACCTGCCGCTCGACCTGCGCGGCACCGCCTTCCAGCAGCGCGTCTGGCAGGCGCTGCGCGGGGTGGCGCCCGGCGACGTCGCCAGCTATGCCGAGATCGCACGGCGCATCGGCGCGCCGGCGGCGGTGCGTGCGGTCGCGGGGGCTTGCGCGGCCAATGCGCTGGCCGTGGCGATTCCCTGCCACCGGATCGTCCGCACCGGCGGCGGACTTTCGGGGTATCGCTGGGGGGTCGAGCGCAAGCGCACACTATTGGCGCGCGAGCGCGGACCCACGGGAGCCTGAGCGATGAAGAAGCTGAAGCACGAGGGCGAGTTGTTCAAGGCCGCCCTGCTCGCCGGCGTGCGCTATGCGGAGGGACGCAAGGCGGTGGAGTTCGAGGCGACGGACTCAGCGAGCGACAAGGCGCTCTATGTCTATCGATTGCTGGTGCACGACAAGCTGATCGCGCCGATGCCGGAAGAGCAGGTTGGCGAAAAGACCGTTCGCCACCGGCTGGCGACCTGGTATGCGCGCCAGCTGCCGAAGGGTCATCCCCTGACGGAGTGAACCCACGCCGCGATACGATACCCGCGACACGGAGGACACGGGCCATGCACACCGGCGCTGAGACACTCGAAGACGTCGCCCGAGCCCTGACGGCCGCCTATGAGGCCTCCGACTGGTCCGCCATGGCGGCGTTGTATTGCATCGATGGCGAGATCCTCTCCGCGGGACGGCCGCGACTCGCGGGTCGCGGGCGTATCGAGGCGCTGCTCGAGGCGTTCCCGCCGGCGCATTCCCGCCTGAGCCGCAATGCGATCACCGACGTCCAGCAGCAGGGCGATCTCGGCTGGGTGCTGTTCGATGTAGCCACACGGGAGGTGGCCAACGCCGCGGCGACACCAGTCGAACGCGTCTCGAGGGTCGCCCTGCTGTGCCGCCGCATCGACAGTCGCTGGCACATCTGGCGTGACGTGGATGGCCCATCCCCCGACACCGACCGAATGCGGCAGTTGCTGGACCGCGGGTGAAGGGCCGGCAATCCTGGCGCCCTCGACGTCATCGCGTCCTCAGGCAGAGAGGTCCGGATTCGGCAGCGCGTGGAACGCGTGCCGCAGGCTGTCGCTCCAGCCGGAGCGGATCATGCGAAAGTAAGCGTCGTCGGCGCCGACGTTCCGGTGCAGCAGCACCCGCAACGCGTCGCGCTTCACGCAGACGAGATCCAGCGGCGGGCCGACGGAGAGGTTCGAGCGGATCGTCGAATCCATCGAGATCAGCGCGCACTTGGCAGCCTCGGCGAGACTCGACGTGCGGGTGATCACGCGGTCGAGGATCGGCTTGCCGTACTTCGACTCGCCGACCTGGAAATAGGGCGTGTCGAGCGTCGCCTCGATGAAATTGCCCGCCGCATAGATATGGAACAGGCGGGGCGCCTCGCCCGCGATCTGCCCGCCGAGGATGAAGGCCGCGTTGAAGTCGATGCCATGATCGCGCAGCGCCTGCGCGTCGCGCGCATGCACTTCACGCAGCGCCTCGCCCACCAGGCCCGCGGCATCGAACAGGTTGCGGACGTTGTGCAGGCTGGTGCGGGTGTCGGAGTGCGCGATTTGGTCGTGCAGTGTATGCACCATGGACTGCGCCACCGCGAGATTGCCGGAGGTCATCAACACCAGCACGCGATCGCCGGGTTTCTCGAACACGTGCATCTTGCGGAAGGTATTGATGTGATCGACGCCCGCATTGGTACGGGAGTCGGACAGGAACACCAGGCCGGTATCCAGCAGCGTCGCCACGCAATAGGTCATGGGTGATTCTACTGCGGGGCCTGCGGCGTCGGCGACCGCGGCGCCGACGGCCCACCGGCGTGCAGACGCTCGTTCGCCCACTCGACCACCGGCAGCACGCGCGGCGAGACCAGGCCGAGTGCCTGCTCGTAGTCGACCCAGCGCCATTCGTGGTGTTCGGGCTTGCCGAGTTCGGGCACCACGGGCAGCGTCACGCGCGCGGTGCGCGTGATGCCGAGATAGTAGCGCGCGATCTTGCGGCGGCCGTAGGGCCCGGTCTCGATGTGGTCGCGGTCGCAGGGAAACTCGAGGTCGACGATCGTGCTCTCCTCGCGCACCTCGCGTACCGCGGCGGCGAACGGATCCTCGTCACGCTCGACCATGCCCTTGGGAAAGTCCCAGCTGCGGAATACGCGCAGCAGCAGGAACAGCCAGCCCGTGGCGCCGTCGCGCCGGGAGACGGCGACTCCTGCGGAGAGATGCGTGGTGATCAGGGCGGCGGCACGCGGCATCGTCGTGGGCTCGGCGCCGCTACCAGATCGTCCCGCCGATGTACTGGCCGGCGGCCGGCAGGTGCGGGAAGTACTCGACCGACGCGAACGCGCCGGCCTTGAAGAACGGATCGTTCTCGATGATCTCGCGGGCGCGCGCCAGGCTGCGCGTGCGCAGCACGAAGAGGCTGCCCACGGTGGCGTGCCCGGCCGCGTCGAACAGCGGGCCGGCGACGCTGAGGTCGGCGAGCACGGTCTCGATGTAGGCGAGGTGCGCCTGGGTATGGGCGCTGCGGGCGGTCGCGGCGTCCGGACCGTCGCGACAGAGCACGACATAGGCAGTGCTCTCGTAGGGTTGCCGGGCCTGACGGGCCGGCTGCGTGCCGTCAACGGTGCTCATGGACATTGATGCTAGCAGGCCCCCGAACCCGCCGCACTCGACTCGAGCATCGATTGATGCCATCATTTCGATAGACGCTATATATCGGTTACGGGTTAACGGCATGGCCGACATCAAGCTGAAGGATCTGCGCTACCTGGTGGCGCTCGCCGACACGCGCCACTTCGGCAAGGCGGCCGAGCGGTGTTTCGTCAGCCAGCCCACACTGTCCGCGCAGCTGAAGAAGCTCGAGGAGTATCTCGGCGTGACGCTGGTCGAACGCCAGCCCAAGCACGCGCTGCTGACGCCGGCCGGCGAGGCGATCGTCGCCCGCGCGCGGCGCATCATCGAATCGAGCGACGAGGTGGTGGAAATCGCCCGCTCGCACCGGGACCCGCTCGCCGGCCGGCTGCGCATCGCGCTGCTGCCGACCATCGGCCCCTATCTGCTGCCCGGTGTCGCGCCGCGGATCCGCAAGGCGATGCCGCGGGTCGAGCTGATGCTCTATGAATACCAGACCGGCCCGATGCTCGAGAAGCTGCACGCGGGCGACGTCGACGTCGGCATCCTGGCGCTGCCGGTTCACCTCGACGGGCTCGACTCGCGGCCGCTGTATGACGAGCCCTTCGTCGTCGCCGCACCCGCTTCGCATCCGCTCGCGCAGAAGAGCGCGGTGCGGCACGACGACCTCAAGGGCGTGACGCTGCTGCTGCTGGAGGACGGCCATTGCCTGCGCGACCAGGCGCTCGACGTCTGCAGCCGGCTCGACGTGCACGAGAAGCAGGACTTCCGCGCGACCAGTCTCGAGACGCTGCGGCAGATGGTCGCGACCGGCGCCGGCATCACGCTGCTGCCGGAGCTGGCGACGCACGGCCCCTATGCGACCGCGCGCGGGGTCGTGGTGCGGCCGTTCGCCAGGCCGGTGCCGACCCGGCAGATCGGCGCCGTGTGGCGCAAGACCCATCCACGTCTCGCGGCGATCGAGGCGGTGACCCAGGTAATCGCCGGACACGCACTGCAGTCGCGCGGCCGCGGCTGAGACGATGGCGCGCCCGCTCCCGTCCGCGCGCGTCGCGGCCGCCGCCGCTGCCGCAGTCTCTACCGGCGATCGCCTTGCGGCACTCGGCCCGCATCGTCTGGAGGCGCTGCTCGCCGCGGGACAGCAGCGCGAGATGCTGGACCTTGTGTTCGGCGTCGAGGCCTGTCGCGATCTGCGAGTGCTCGCCGGCGCGGCGCAGGCCTCGCGGCGACGCCAGCCGCAGCGACGGCCACGGGTCTGGGTGCTGCCCGGCATCATGGGTACGCAGCTCGGCTTCCCGCGGCGCGGCGACGATCCGCCCGATGCGGTCTGGCTCGACCCGCCGGACCTGATCGACGGCCGGGCGGCTGAACTGGCATTGCGTCCCCGCGACCGCGTCCGGACGCTCGGCGTGATCGACCAGAGCTATCTCAAGTTGCGGCTGCAGCTCGCGGCCGCGGGATACGAGCCGGAATACTTTGCGTACGACTGGCGGCGGGGCGTCGCCCGACTCGGCGCGGCCTTCGCGACACGGCTGCGCGCCGATGCGCAGCCGGCGGCCATCGTCGCGCACAGCCTCGGTGGGCTGGTGGCACGCGCCGCGCTGCGCCGCGCCAAGCTGCCGGCGATCTCGCGCGTGGTGCTGCTCGGCACGCCGAATCTCGGCTCCTATGCCGCGGTGCAGGCGATGCGCGGCAGCTACGCGGTGGTGCGCCGCCTCGCAATGCTCGACCGCCGGCACGATGCCGAGGCGCTGACGCGCACCGTGTTCTCGACCTTCTCCAGTCTCTACGACCTGCTTCCCTGGGGCGCGGCGGCGCCAGGCATCGACTTCCACGACCCTGCCAGCTGGCCGGTCATCGGCCCGGTGCCGGAACCGTCACGGCTCGCCGCAGCGGCGAATCTCGCTCGCCTGCTGCTGCCCGGCGATGCGCGCTTTGCGGTGATCGCCGGCGTCGGCACGCCGACGGCCACGGGCGCGCGGCCGGTGCGCCGCGAGTTCGCCTACACCTATCGGCGCGACGGCGACGGCACGGTGCCTCTGGCGTCGGCACACCTGCCAGGTGCGTCACTGTACGTCGCCCGCGTGGCGCACGGCCTGTTGCCACGCGACGATCTCGTCGGCGCCGCCGTGCTGGACCTGCTGCGCGACGGCCATACCTCGCGCCTCATCGCGGGTCGCCCGCGGGTGCCGGCGGCGACACTCGAGCTGCGCGACACGGACCTGCAGCGGGCCCTGTCGGGCAAGCTCGACTGGCCGGCGCTCACCGCCGAGCAGCGGCGCCGCTTCCTCGAGAACCTGAGCGATCCGGGAACCCTGCGCGCGGCACGCGCGCGGCGGCTCACGGCGCCGCCGAGCGGCGCGAGACCGCGCAGTCGTCGCAAAACGCGAACCCGATCGCAGTCCCGGCGGCGTGATTTGACCTAACCTGCGGGGCGCCTCTGCGGAGGCGCGTCGCGCGTCAACGCCCTGGTCTGCGCGACGTTGTGGCAACCCATGGGAGGGTCCACGATGTTTCAGATCCGCTTGCTCGCGGCGTCGATCGCGGCCGTCGTCGCGTCGCTACTGTCCTTCCCGGCCACGGCAGAGCCCGGCTTCACGCTGCAGGCCAGCGCCTTCGTCGATGACCAGGACGGCACCAGCTACGACCTCAATGCGCAGTTCCAGCCTTCCGATTGGCTGACGCTGTCCGCCGGCGCGGGCCGCAGTCGCTCCTCGGCGTTGACCACGGATTTCAACGGCACGGCAGTGCATGGCGGCGTCGACGTGCAGCGCGGCAGGTTCGGCGGCGGTCTGCAGGCGAGCGGCTGGGAGGATTCCGACCAGTTCACCTCGCGCATTCTCTCCGGTCGCTTCGCGGTGACGCTGGCCGAATCGTTCGAGGCCGGCGTGCTGCTCGAGAGCCGCCAGCTCGAGGTCGGCTACACGACCACCGGCCTGCTCGGCCGCACGATCCCGCAAAACTTACACTTCCAGGGCAGCGGCTTAGGCGCCGAGCTCGGCTGGTACGGCCGCGCATGGAGCGGCCACCTGCGCGGCATCGCCTACGATTACGACACGCAGCTCGATCGGGTCATCGCCGCGTCCCGCGCGCCCGCGACGCGCGCGTTTCCGCAACTGGCGTCACTCGTGAGCTCGGTGCTGACCCGCACCGCGGGTGCGATCGACTACCAGGCCAGCCTCGGCGTCGATCGTGCCTTTGCCCGCTCGGGTCTCGGTGTCGACCTGACGCTCTCGAGCGACACGATCAGCGGCGACGACAGCGCCAGCCTCAGCGTCTCCTGGCGCTACGAGCTCAGCACGCATCTCGGCATCGATACGACGCTCGGCTTGACCGAGACCGACGGCTTCGATTCGACCGGCTTCGCCGGCCTTGGGTTCTCGTTCCGCAACTGAGATGATCGACGTTCCCACAAGGAACGTGCGATGCCCCCCTCCGTCCTGCTCTGGATCCGGCAGGATCTGCGACTGGCCGACAACCCCGCGCTGCGCGCCGCGATCGAGCGCGGCAGCCCGGTGCTGCCGGTGTTCGTCTGGGCGCCCGAGGACGAAGAGCCCTGGGCGCCGGGCGCGGCGTCGCGCTGGTGGCTGCACCAGTCGCTGGCGCGCCTCTCGGCCGATCTCGAGGCCCGTGGCTCGCGCCTGATCCTCCGGCGCGCAGGGATCCCCGCTGCCCACCTCGGTTCCGGCGCCTCGGCCACCGTCGGCACGCTCGAAGCGCTGCGCACCCTGCTGCGCGACAGCGGCGCGCGCGCGATCTACTGGAACCGGCGCTACGAACCCGCCCTCGTCACGCGCGACACGAAGATCAAGCAGTCACTGCGCGACTCGGGTATCGAAGCCGAAAGCTTCAATGCGGCGCTGCTCGCCGAGCCGTGGGACGTGCGCAACCAGTCGGGACGCCCGTTCCAGGTGTTCACGCCGTTCTGGAAGCACGTGCGCGCAACGCTCGACCCTCCCCACCCCACGCCAGCGCCAGCCGCGATTGCCGCGCCATCGGCATGGCCGACGTCGCTCGAACTCGCGGATCTCGCGCTGCAGCCGGCCATTCGCTGGGATGGCGGGCTCGCCGCGGCCTGGCAGCCCGGCGAGCACGGTGCCGCGCGCAATCTCGAACATTTTCTCGCCGGCCCGGTGCGCGACTACGACGCGGCGCGCAACGTGCCGGGTACTCCGGGCACCTCGCGGCTCTCGCCGCATCTGCATTTCGGTGAGCTCTCGCCGAGCCAGGTCTGGCACGCGGCGCCCGAATGGCGGCAGCAGCAATTCGTCACCGAAGTGGGCTGGCGCGAGTTTGCGCACCACCTGTTGTTCCACTTCCCGCGCACCACCGACGAGCCGCTACGGGCCGAGTTTCTGAAATTTCCCTGGCACGGCGATCGCGCGCATCTCGCGGCATGGCAGCGCGGCCGCACCGGCGTGCCGCTGGTGGACGCGGGCATGCGCGAGCTGTGGAGCACGGGCTGGATGCACAACCGCGTGCGCATGGTGGTCGCGTCGTTCCTCGTCAAGAACCTGCAACTGCCCTGGCAGGATGGCGCGCGCTGGTTCTGGGACACGCTGGTGGATGCCGACCTGGCCAGCAACACCCTCGGCTGGCAATGGTCGGCCGGTTGCGGCGCCGATGCGGCGCCCTACTTCCGGGTGTTCAACCCCGTGACGCAGGGGGTGAAGTTCGACCCGGACGGCGACTACGTGCGGCGCTGGGTCCCCGAGCTGGCGAAGCTGCCCGCGCCGCTGATCCATTCACCGTGGGAGCTGGACGCTGCGACGCTGCAGGCCGCGGGCATCGCACTCGGGGACACCTATCCGCGGCCGCTGGTCGACCTGCGGGCCTCGCGCGAAGCCGCCCTCGCGGCCTATCAGCAGATGCGCGGTGGGACTGGCGTCAGCACCTGAAGCCGGCCGACCCGCACGCTGCGGCTCCGCCGGGCTGGCCGCGCTGGCCGGGTCAGTCATTCCAGGTGTTGGCGTCCGCCGCGAAGTTCGTGCGCTGCGCACGCACCACGCAGAAGCGCTGGCCGGTCGGCGCCTCCATGACCCAGAAGCTGCGCACCGCCCGCACCCTTTTTGCACCGAGCGCCTCGAGGCGCCGCACCTCGGCGTCGACGTCATCGGTCTCGATGTCGAGATGCACGCGACTCGGATGGTCGACCTTCTGCACCTCGATGTGGGGATCGGCCGGGCGCGTGTCGAGCACTGCGTAGCCGATGTCGCCCTGCGACTGGGTCTCGCGGATTCGCAGACCGAGGGCGGCACTCCAGAACTGCGCGGCCGGGTCGAGGTCCCCGGTCTGGCAGTCGATGATCAGCCCGGCAAACTGGCTGCGATGCATATTGCGAACTCCACGGCTTGCGCAGAAGATTATCGCAATCATGATCAAGCACATCGTCGTCTGGCGAATGCGCCCCGAGCCCTCGGTCCGGTCGAACGCCGAGCGCGCCAAGGCGTTGCTCGAGGGCATGACGGGCAAGATCCCCGGGCTCGTGAAAATCGAGGTCGGCCTCAACTTCCTCGCCGACGCCAATGCCTCCGACCTCGTGCTGTACAGCGAATTCACCGACCGCGCGGCGCTCGACGGCTATCAGACCCACCCGTTGCACGAAGCCGTGAAGCCCGCGATCCGCGAGTTGACGATCGAGCGTCGAGTGGTCGACTACGAGGGCTGACGTCACAACGAGGAGCACACCCATGAGCGATGTCACGCTGAACACCGACCCGCTGGATCGCGAGTCGATCGCCGCCCTGGCCTATCGCCTCTGGCAGCAGCGCGGCTGCCCGCAAGGTTCCGGCGAAGACGACTGGCTGCAGGCCGAAGCCCTGCTGCGCGCCGAGTCGCTGCGTCAGTCGGCGGCGACGCTGCAGGCGCATGCCGATGCGCCGTTTCCGGAAGCCGCAGCCGGGAAAAAGAGCCCGCGGACCGCGAAGACGCCGCCGCACGACGGCGGCGCGGCCGCGCGCAAGACGCGCGTGACGCGGGCGCGGCCGGCGCGACCCGACGCCTGAGCGCGCCAGCTGGGCCCGGCGACTGAGCCGGGCGGCAGGCACCGCCCGGGAGCGCGTCGGCCGCGCGCCCGCACTCACTCCTGCCAGCGAAACAGCCTCACCGCCAGTGCGCCAAACAGCGCGCTGCAGGCGAGCATCGCACCGATCTGCGGCAGCACCGCCGGCAGGCCCAGCCCGCGCCAGGTGGTCGCCTCGAGACCGTCGATGGCCCAGCGCGTCGGCACGAACTGGGTCAGCGTCTGCAACCACGGCGGGAACACGAAGGTCGGCACCCAGGCGCCGCCCAGCATCACCAGCAGCAAGGTCAACACGATCGCCAATCCGCGCGTGACTTCGGGCGTGCGGCCGAGGCTCGCGATCAGCAGGCCGAAGCAGGACGTCATCAATGCGAAGGCCAGGCTGACGCCGACGAATCCCGCGACGCTGCCGTCGATGCGTACGCCGAAGAAAGCGATCGCCGCCGCGTAGACGCCCGCCAGCACCAGCAGCGCAATGACGGTGCCGGAGACGATGCGGCTGCCCAGCAGTGTCGTGCGCGACAACGGCGCGGCGCGCAGCCGCTGCCAGATGCCCATGCGACGCGCGAGCAGCAGGACCATGCCGAGTTCCACCCCCATCAGCAGGATGAACTGCACGCCCATGCCGGCAAACGAATGGGCGTAGGCGTTGTAGCGGCGACCGGCCTCACCCGTGACCTCGGACTCGCGCGTCGTATAGGGCATCACGAGGCCGACGCGACCCGCGGTGGCGGGCGCGGCAGGTGCCGTCGCCGCGCCGCGCCGCTGCACTTTCTCGATGCCATCGAACATGGCCACCAGCTCGTCGCGCGCCGAAGCGTCGATCGCCGCGTTGCGACGCGCGTCTTCGCGCGCCTCGGCAACGGCCTGCAGACCCACCGGCCCGCCGCCGAAGGCGCTGGCGCTGACCGTCTGCATCACCTGCTGCGATAGCAGGCCCTTGACGGCGGCCAGCGCCATCGCCTGCGCGGGATCGTAGTGCAGCACGAGCTCCGGGCGCGGCGCGGTCGGCCGCAGCAGGGCGCTGGCCGCGGCGGTGCCGAAACCGGCCGGGATCACCACCGCGGCGCGCAGCGTGCCGCGTCGCACCAGACTCACCGCCTCGGCCGCGCCGAGCACGCGCAGGTCGAAGCTGCTGTCGCTGCGCATCGCCGCGATCAGCTCGCGCGACACCGTGCTGCCGTCGAGATCGACCACGGCGACCGGCAGGCGCTCGATCTTCTGCGGCGGACCGCCGAGCACCGCGCCCAGGAACGCGGCGATCAGCACCGGCGCCACCAACGACATCAGCAGCGCGCGCCGGTTGCCGAAGAACTGCACGAGATCCTTGCGGACCAGGGCGACGAAGGCATTCATGTGTCATCCCTCAGGCGATGACCCGTCAGGTGCAGGAACACCGATTCGAGCGACGCGCCGCCACCGCCCTCGCGTATGCCGACGCCCTTGGACGCCAGCATCGCCAGCAGCTCGGCATCGAGCGCACCCGTGAGCGTGTGCTCGCGGCCCGCGACCGCCGGCAGGCGCGCGCGCAGGCCGGGCGGATCGTCATCGGCGATCACGCGTCCATGATCGACGATGACGATGCGGTCGCAGAGCCGCTCCGCTTCCTCCATGTAGTGGGTCGTATAGAGCAGCGCCTTGCCGCGGTCGCGCAGCGTCTCGAGATTGTCGAAGATCGCGTTGCGACTCTGCGGATCCACGCCCACCGTCGGCTCGTCGAGCAGCAGCACTTGCGGGTCGTGCACGAGGGCGCAGGCGATGTTCAGGCGGCGGCGCATGCCGCCACTGAACCGGGCCGGCTTGTCGCGTGCACGATCGGCGAGCCCGACGAGCTCGAGCGCGGCCGTCGTTCGCACGCGCAGCAAGGCGCCGCGCACCCCGTACAACGCGCCGAACAGTTCGAGGTTGGCGATGGCCGACAGGTCGTCGTAGAGCGCGAGATCCTGCGGCACGACGCCGATCCGCGCCTTGACCGGGCTGTCGTCGCCGCCGAGAGGTTCGCCGTCGAGGGTCACGGTGCCGCGATCCGGCGTGGCGAGCCCGCAGAGCATCGCCACCGTAGTCGACTTGCCGGCACCGTTCGGGCCCAGCAGCCCGACGATCTGGCCCGCCCCGACCGTGAACGACACACCAGCCACGGCCTGCAGCGAGCCGTAGGCCTTGTGAAGGTTGTCCGCTTGCAGCATGCGCGCCCCGGACTGCGCGCCGGCAGTCGTCCCTGTGGAATTCGATGCGATGCTACGGCAAAGGGTTTGAACGGGGCCATGTCGAGCGGCCGCCGGGACACGGCCGGCGGTTAGAATCGCGGGATGAGAGCTCGGTGCAGACCCGTTCGGACCAGCCCGGTGAATCCACCGGCGCGTGCCCTGCCGCGACGGATGCTCGCGTTGATACTCGCACCCCTGAGCGCATTCGCCGCCCCGTCGACCGCGCCGCTCGCGGCGGGGGCTGCGGCTGATGCGCTGCACGCCTTGTTTGACTCCGCCTGGGAAGCCGAACTCGCGCTCGACCCGGAGCGCGCGACCGACCTCGGCGACGCGCGCTACAACGATCGCTGGACCGACATGTCGCTGCCCGCGCTCGAGCGTCGGCACCGACACGACGAGGCGACGCTGGTGGCCGTGCGGCGTATCTCGCGCGGCGCCCTGGGTGCGGAAGACCAGCTCAATCGCGACCTGTTCGAGCGCGAGTACGTGCAGCGTCTCGCGACCTGGCCGTTCAAGCCCTGGCTCTACGCGATCGACCACCAGGGCGGCATCCAGACGCTGCACGAAGTGACGGAGCGGCTGCCGTTCCAGACGGTCAAGGACTACGACGACTGGAACCGGCGGCTGCAGGCCGTCGGCGTGCTGGTGGACCAGCACATCGCACTGCTGGCGATGGGCGCGCGGGAGAAGCGCACGCAACCGCGGGTGATCATGCAGCGCGTGCTGCCGCAGCTCGCGGCGCAGATCGTCGGCAAGGCCGAGGACAGCCCGTTTCATGCGCCGTTCACGCGCATCCCCGCCTCGATTCCGGCAGCCGAGCGCGCGCGGCTCGAGGCCGCGGGCCGCGAGGCGATCGAGACGATCGTCATTCCCGCCTATCGGCGCCTGCAGGCTGCGTTCACGACGCGCTACCTGCCCGCGACGCGCGAGACGGTCGGTATCTTCGACACCCCGCAGGGGCGCGACTTCTACCGCGAGCGCATCGCCCATCACACCACCGTCGGCACGCTGGGCGCGGAGCAGATCCATGCGCTCGGGCTCGCCGAGGTGGCGCGGATCCGCAGCGAGATGCTCGCGATCAAGTCGCAGCTCAGTTTCCAGGGCGACCTGCCGGCGCTCTTCACCTACCTGCGCAGCGATCCGAAATTTTTCTACGCATCCCCGCAGGAACTGCTGGCCGGCTATGAGTCGGTGGCCAAGCGCATCGACCCGAACCTGGTGCGCTTGTTCGGCAAGCTGCCGCGCACGCCGTACGGCGTGCGCGCGATCCCCGCAACCAGCGCGCCGAACACGACCACGGCCTACTACCGGCCGCCGGCACTCGACGGCACGCGACCCGGGTATTACTACGTGAACCTCTACAAGCCGGAGGCCCGGCCGAAGTGGGAAATGGAGGTGTTGTCGGCGCATGAGGCCGTTCCCGGCCATCACCTGCAGATCGCGCTCGCCTACGAACAGCGGTCGATGCCACGGTTCCGGCGGGATGCGGGTTACACCGCCTATGTCGAAGGCTGGGCACTGTATTCCGAGAGTCTCGGCGAGGAACTCGGGCTGTATCAGGATCCCTATTCGAAGTTCGGCCAGCTGACCTACGACATGTGGCGCGCGGTACGGCTGGTCGTCGACACCGGGCTGCACGACCAGGGCTGGTCGCGCCAGCGGGCCATCAACTACTTTGAGGCGAACGCACCGCGCTCCGAGACCGACATCGTCAACGAGATCGATCGCTACATCGCCTGGCCCGGCCAGGCGCTGGCCTACAAGATCGGGCAGCTGAAGATCCGCGAACTGCGCGGCGAGGCCGAGCAGGCGCTCGGTGCACGATTCGACCTGCGGGCCTTCCACGATGCGTTGCTCGAAACCGGAGCGGTGCCGCTGGACATCGTCGAAGCGACGATCCGGCGCTGGATCGCGGCGAGGCAGTCAGCGACGACGGGCGCAGCGCCCGCCACACGGGGCCCCGCGTCCGCGCCACCCTGAACGCCGCACCAATCGATCAGGCGCGGACCGCCTCGACGATCGCACGCCGCTGTTTCGCGTCGGGCAGCGGGCCGTGGCCGCCTGCAAGGTTGTCGCGCAGGTTCCGGGCCTTGCCGGTGGCGGGAATCACGCTCGTGACCGCCGGATGCGAGATCACGAACTTCAGCAGCATCTGCGCCCAGCTGCGACAGTCGATCTCGGCGGCCCAGGCCGGCAGCGGCCGGCCCTGCAGCGTCGCGAAAATCTTGCCGTCGTCGAACGCGCGGTTGACCAGCGTGGCGACGCCGCGGTCGGCGCATAACGGCAGCAGGCGCTGCTCGGCCTCGGGGGACGTCGCCGAATAGTTGAACTGCACGAAGTCGAGCTTCTCGCGCGCGACGACCGCCGCGAGCTCGGTCTGCGCCGCGACGGTGTAGTGGGTGATGCCGATATAGCGGACCCGGCCCTCGTCCTTCCAGCGGCGCAACGTACGCAGCTGGACCTCGAGGTCGAGCAGGTTATGCACCTGCACGAGGTCGAGAACCCGGCGCTTTAGGCGCTGTGCCGAGCGGGTGATCTGCGCGATGCCTTCCTGTTCGCCGCGGGTCCAGACCTTGGTCGCGACAAAGGCTCGCTGCTGCATTGCGGGCGTGAGCAGATCGCCCAGCACGTCCTCGGCCGTCGAATACATCGGCGAGGTGTCGATCAGCGTGCCGCCGCCGGCAAAGAAGCCGTCCAGCACGTCGGCCAGCGGCGCGCGCGACGCCGGATCGGTGCCCACTTCAAAGGGTCCCGAAGTACCGAGACCGATTACGGGGATCGCCTCGCCGGAAGACGGGATACCGCGCGTGAGCAGCGCATCGGCGGTTGCGGCCCGCTTCATCGCGCCCGCCGGCCCGGCTGTCGCGACGGCGGCGGTTGCGATGCCGGCGTGGAGGAATTCGCGTCGTTGCATGGTCGGACCTTGATCTCTCTCCCGGATCGCTTCACTCACAGTGCAAAAGCGATCGACTTGTTGAACTCCTGCCAGCGGGGCTGGAGCAACTCCGGGAATTGCCGTTCCGTGCGGCTCAGAAACTCTGCCGGAAGCTCGGAGGGGCCCCTGACCTTCCGACCGTCGAACATCCCGTACATGTGGCCTCTCCGGTCGCCCATCTCGAGCCACTTCAAGAACGGAAACATGTACACGCCGGCAAACTCGACCGGCAAGGAGTTGATGGTGGGGTTGTCGAACTGGCGTCGTGACACCCACTGACAGGAGTTCTCGATGTGCACCGTCGGCATATCGGGGGGCGCGGTACGAACGCTGTCCAGCTTGATCAGGTCGCCCTCGATACGGAACATGCGGTACGGCTGGACCCAGGTCCTGCCGTCACTGTTGAGGTTGCGGAAACCCTTGGGAGAGGCGAGCGTGCCCGGATCCGTCAGCAACACCGCCGGCTCGACCTTCAGCGTACGACCGGTCAACGGGTTCTCGATTTCGTACAGGAACGCGCCGGTCCGCAGGTCTCTTCCGTACGAGAGATTGTGCGCGTGTATCCGGTATTCCATCGGCGCGACGCGGCGATAGTAACTGTATTCAATGCCTTCGAAGCGCATCAACGGGAATGGTGCGCGGCCCTCGGCGACGATGAAGGCGATCCAGTTGTACCAGGTCAGGGTGCTCCCCTCGTTCTCGACCAGGCTGCGCTCGATCCGAAGATGCTGCCGGAACTCCTCGACCGGGTCCGCGAATGCCAGGATCTCGGACCTCAGCTGGCCCGCACCGGGCGTCGCAATTCGATTCGCCGCTGCGGCAGCGAGGGTCGGTTCAGATGCCAGGGCGCAGATTGCGCCAGTCGTGACGAAATCGCGTCGGCTGATGGCATTCAAGGGATTCATGGCCAGGGGCTCCTCGGCAAGACTTTGAGTGGGAGAACACGGATCGCGGTGATTCGACATCGCAGGCTCAGAGATCGCGCGCCACGCGAAATCCAAACGTGAACCGCCGATCCGTCGCCACCATCTTCAGGCGGAACGCCGGGCGGACGCTGCCCGCGATCGCGGTCCATCCCTGACCCTTCATCACGCGCTGGCCGCAATCGGCGCCGAGAAGGCGCGGCTCGGCGGTGGTGGGTGCGCCCGCATGGGTATCGTTCCAGCAATCGGCGGTCCACTCGTTGGCGTTGCCCAACAGGCCGTGCACGCCGTACGAATTCGCGGCCGTCGCGGCAACGGGCGCCAGCGTCGGGAAGCCGTCGCGGCACGGCTCGCCCTTCCAGTCCTCGAGCCTGTCGTACTTCATGTGGGTCTTGTCCCAGCCGAAGCGGTCGCGGGTGTCCAGATCGCCGAGATTGACGTAGCGGCAGATCTGCGTCGCGTCGTCGCCGAACCAGTAGGCCGTGGTGGTGCCGGCACGAGCGGCATACTCCCATTCGGCTTCGCTCGGCAGCCGGTAGGGCCGCCCGGCGAGTCGCGACAACCATTCGACGTAGGCACTGACGTCGTGCCAGTTGATACAGGTTACGGGATGCTCGTCGGTCTCCCCAATGCCGGCGTCGCGCCACGAGCGCTTCGGGTCGAGCACCCACTCCGAACCGATGAAGTACCAGCAGCCGTCCGGGGGCCCGTAGCCCGTGTCGCGTGCGAAACGGGCAAACTCGCCGCGGGTGATTTCGTAGCGGGCGATCGCGAAGGGCCTCGACACGTTGACGGTGTGGCGCGGCTGTTCCCGCATACCCCAGTAGTCGGGCAAACCCAGGCGCTTCGACTCTGCCCGCTCGGCACCCATCGAGAACTGGCCCACGGGCACCAACACCAGCGCAGGGCAATCTGCGCAGTCTCGCAGCGTGGCCGACGCCATCTCAGACGCCGCGGACGCTGGCCCAGCCGGCGTGGCGGGGCTCGCCGCCGCGGCAGCGGAAGTGCCTGGTGCCGCGGCCAGGCTCGAGGCCAGGCCCACCACCACGGCCACCGCCCAGTTGCGAATCATGCCGGTGGCGAGCGCAGCGCTCGCTCCGGGTCGTCGAGTACGTCCGGATGACGTCGCCGCGTCAGCTCGAGGAACTCCGCGGGGCAGTCGGACCAGCCGGCAGCCTTGGCGCCGTGACCGCTGTCGAGCGTGTGCCCCTTGACTTCGCCCATCTGCATCCACGGTCGCCAGCTCGTCAGGGCCGTGTAGGCATAGTCGGCGGGAACCGAGGCCGTACCGGTGCGCGCGAGATCGGTCGCCAGGGCCCGCCAGATCATCCATTCTCGATAGTAGAGGGTCGCCGGTCGTGATCGATCCGGATACACGCGACCGTACTCATTGGCGCGCATCGAGACGTGGTCGCCAGCAGCCAAGGCGGGCTCGAGCGAGCGCACCAGGTGAACGGAGGACCTCGGCACAAACGCCGACGCGCCGCTGCCGCCCTGCGGGGGGTCGAATTCCTCCCACTCGTCGAGCGCCACCGCAAATCGCACCTTCGTCGGTCCGAATCGATACGCCGGAACCTTCACGCTGCGGCCAGTTCCAGGCATGGAGGTCGAGTCGAGGATCTCGCCGGTCGCGGGATGGGTGTAGTGGGCGATCTCGAGAACGGTCACTTCGAAGACGCTTTCGGAAATGCGTTCGAAGCGCTGGATCGCGCAAGGACCCCGCCACCGCGATCGCGCGCGGCGACGCAAAGGGCCCGGCGATCGCCTCGCGGCCGAGCGTCGCCAGACCCCAGGCCGCGGCGCCTCCCGACAGCAGACCGCGCCGATGCACTACGGCACCGCTCGAGTCGGCGTCAGACGGCCGATGTTCATCGTGCCCGTCGGCTCTCGGCTCGATCCCAATCGCGGACCACCCGAATGCCGAAGGTGAAACGACGATCGGTCGCCGCCATCTTGCGGCGGAATGCAGACCGCGCGCTCGCGGCAATCGCCACCCATCCCTGGCCCCGCATGACCCGAAAGGCACAGTCTCCCGACGTCAGTCGCGCCTCCTGATTATCCGGTCCGCTCCGATAGTCGTCATTCCAGCAATCTGCAACCCACTCCATGACATTGCCCGACACTCCGTAGACCCCGAACGCGTTGGACGGCTTGGAATCCACCGGCGAGGTTGTCGCGAAGCCGTCGTGGCACGCTTCCGGAACCCAGGCGATCTTGAGGTCCGTAGGCCGCCCCGCCCAAAGGAACCTGGCCTCCGTGTCCTGGTCCCCTAGATTCACGTGACGGCAAATGGCCTCGCGGTCGGTACCGAACCAGTAAGCACCTTGGGTGCCGCCACGCGCTGCGTACTCCCATTCTGCCTCGCTCGGCAGCCGGTACGGCTTTCCCGTCCGACGCGCCAGCCAGGACGCGTACGCCTCGGCGTCTTGCCAACTCACGCAGGTGACGGGATGGGCTGCGCCTTGATCCAGACGCGCGTCCCGCCACGAGCGCGACTTGTCGAAGGTCCACTCGGAACCGGTGAATTGCCAACAGCCGGGTTCGGGGGAGTAACCCGCTTCCGTCGCAAACGTCGCGAACTGCTCAATCGTGATCTCATATCGACCGAACGCAACGGCCCGCGCAATGGTCACCGCATGCCGCGGCTGCTCGCGTAGCACGAGCTCGGGCGGCAAGCCGTAGAGGCGGCCCTCGTCGGCATCCGCCCCCATCAGGTAGCTTCCGGACTTCAAGACAACCAGTTCCGGGCAGGTCGGGCAGTCCCTGACCCGTTGCGGTCCTTCGTCGGCAAGCGCTGCATGACACGACAACCCGATCGCGCCGATCGCCCAGGCGGTTAGCCAGTTCCCGAGCGCTTTCACTTCGGCGGGCCGTCCAGAACCCGCTCGGGATTGTCGATGACGTCAGGGTGCAATTCTTGCGTCAGCCCCAGGATTTCCTCTGGCAGCTGCGCCACAGAATCGATCTTCGCGCCACGCCCATTCTCGGACGTGTGGCCCGATATTCCACCCATCTGCATCCACGGCCGCCAACTGGTCAACGCCGCGTAGGAGTATTCGCAGGGCGCGCTGGAGACGGTCGGATCCAAGGCGCGATCCGCGGGCCCGCGCCACGTCGTCCATTCGCGGTAGAAGATCCGCGCCGCCGCTGGATCGCGGGGCACCACCCGTCCGTACTCCTCGTGCCGGACGAAGTAGGCGCCATGTTCCAGGCAGGGCTCGCTGACCGACCTGATGAGGCGGACGTCTCCGACTGGCGCGAATGCCTGCAATTGGTTTCGCGGCAGGCCGCTTCCGACCGTCTCGGATTCGTCAATCGCCACGCCAAACGCCACGCGCTTTGGACCGGTCCGATACCTTGGCACTTTCACGGTCTTGCCGGTTCGCGGCATGACCAACGTGTCGAGGAGTTTGCCGCTCTCCAGGTCGACGTAATGGGCGACTTCGAGCAGATGGGCCTCGTATCGCACGCTCGACACTTTTTCGAAGCGCGCGATCCCAAACGCGAGAACTCGGCAGAGCGGATGGATTTCACCGTCGAGAACCGCATATCGCAGCGCATCGAGCCAGCCGAAGGCCATCTTCCCGTCTGTGCGAGCGCGAAGCCGGACGTACGAGTCGAGTAGCGCTTCGGGCGAAAGGCGAATTTGTCTTCTTTGCGAGGTTCCGCCGCCGGCCGCGAAAGCCTGATCCGAAGCTGCGGCGCCGAGGATGCCGGCCGACAGGAAGGCAGCGCCCCCGCTGATCGCGGCTCGTCGATCAATGGATACGTTCATCACTGATACCCTCAACTGCGGAAACGCGCATCTTCGGGCCTGAAATCGGCTGCGACTCAAGCTTCAAGAAGTACGACTCCGCGATACCGCGCCGATCACTTCGGAATATCCTCCCTTCCATCTTCAGCAACAATAGATTGCGAAGTTGTCGCCATGCACGAGGGGTATGGAGCACACCCTCAGTCGACGGTCGCCGCTACTGACCAGGCCGTGCAGTGCTCCCTCGGTACGGATCCCGACTCTTACCTGGCGGACGTCCAGACTCGAAGCGGGCAGTGCTTCGCCGCCAACCCGAAGTCCCCGTCCGCGGTAAGGAGGGTGAGGTCGTGTCGAATGCAAAGCTGTGCGATGAGCGCGTCGATCGTCCCCATCTGGACTCCCGCACGTCTGCAACGGTTGCGAAGTTCGGCGGCGTCAACATGATCCTTTCGATCGGGGATCAGCATCGGCAAGGCGGCAAACTTTTCTAGAAGTTCCTTACGTGCCTTCGGGCCAGCAAAGCCCTGCAGCAGTTCTTGCAGAATGAATCCTGTGGTCAGGATCGCGTCGCCGCCGTCGAGTGCGGCGCGCAGCGCCTGAACCGGTGGATCCGATTGATCGGTGTCGCGGCGAAAGGCCAGCGACCAAACGCTGGTATCGACCAAAAGGGTCACCGCCGGGAACGCTCGATCTTATAGTCGAACGAATCGTCCCATTCGAGCTTGCCCATGAGGTCCGCCAGGCGCTTCTGCTGTCGGCGCGCAACGTATTCTTCCAAAGCACGGGTTACGGCAGCTTTCTTGGTTCGCTCGCCACCCACTTTGACCGCCTGTTCGATCAGTTTCGGATCCAACGAGAGATTGGTCGCCATGTGTCACCTCTTACACATGAATCTACACAGCCGACAGGGGATCCGCAATTTGAGTCCGCAGCAGTCCGCACGAACGACGGCTGCACTCCCGCCTGGGGGGTCAGATCAGCGCCGCATCCACCTCGACGACACTCGCTGCACCGCCCGTGACGACGCGCGCGAGGCCGAGCGCCTGCGGCAGCACCTGCTCGGCGTAGAAGCGCGCCGTGGCGAGCTTGCCGGCGAGGAACTCGCGGTCGACGTCGCCTGCCGCGAGCCGGCGTGCGGCGACGTCGGCGGACTTCGCGAGCAACCAGCCGCCCATGACGAAGCCGCACAGCTTCAGGAACGGCACCGACACCGCATACGCGCGCTCCGGGCTCTTCGACATCGCCTCGAGGATGGTCGCCGTCGCCGTGGCCAGCTGCGCCACCGCCTCGGCGGCCGCCTGCTTCGCGATCGCGACGGAGGCGTCGCCCGCGCCGAGCGCCGCGATCTCGCGCTGCATGTCGGCGATCAGCGCGTCGAGCGCCGCGCCGCGATCGCGACCGACCTTGCGGCCGACGAGGTCGTTCGACTGGATGCCGGTGGTGCCTTCGTAGATGGTCGTGATGCGCACGTCGCGCAGCGGCTGCGCGGCGCCGGTCTCTTCGATGTAGCCCATCCCACCGTGCACCTGGATGCCGAGGGAGGCGATATCGATGCCGTTCTCGGTGCTCCAGCCCTTGACGATCGGGATCAGCAGTTCACCCCGCGCCTGCGCCGCAGCACGGCGCGCAGCGTCGGGATGACCACTGCCGAGGTCGAGATTCCAGGCCGTGTAGAGGCCGAGCGCGCGCATCGCCTCGACCTGCGACTTCATGGTCAGCAGCATCCGCTTCACGTCGGGGTGGTGGATGATCGGTGCCGGCCCGCTGGCCGCCGCGACCGGCGGCTTGCCCTGCACGCGCGTGCGGGCCCAGTCAGCCGCCTGCTGGAACGCGCGCTCGGCGACCGCATAGCCCTCGAGGCCAACCGAAAGGCGCGCCGCGTTCATCATCACGAACATGTATTCGAGGCCGCGGTTCGCCTCGCCGACGAGGTAGCCGACGGCGCCGTCCTGCTGGCCAAAGGCCATCACGCAGGTCGGGCTCGCGTGGATGCCGAGCTTGTGCTCGATGGACAGGCACTGCACGTCGTTGCGTACGCCGGGCTGGCCGTTTGCATCCGGGATGAACTTCGGCACGATGAACAGCGAGATGCCCTTCACGCCCGGCGGCGCACCGTCGATGCGCGCCAGCACCATGTGGATGATGTTGGCGGCGAGGTCGTGCTCGCCATAGGTGATGAAGATCTTCTGGCCGAACAGGCGATAGTCGGCGCCGGCGGGCGTCGCGCGGGTGCGCACCTGGGCGAGATCAGAGCCCGCCTGCGGCTCGGTGAGGTTCATCGTGCCCGTCCACTCGCCGCTGACCATCCTGGGCAGGAACAGGTCCTTCTGCGCGTCGGAGCCCCTGAACTCGAGGGCCTCGATCGCGCCCTGGGTCAACATCGGGCAGAGCTTGAAGCCGAGGTTCGAACCGCCCCAGAACTCCTCGACCGCGGTGCCGAGCACCGTGGGCGCCGCCTGGCCGCCGTAGTGCGCGGCGGCGCGCAGGCTGGGCCAGCCGCCTTCGACATATTGTGCGTAGGCGGCCTTGAAGCCGGCCGGCGTGATCACGCCCTCGGGCGTCCATGTCGCGCCCTCGCGATCGCCGCTCTGGTAGAGCGGATCGAGCACGCTCTCGGCGAACTTTCCGGCCTCCTCGAGCACGGCGTCGGCGAAGTCGGGGGAGTAGTCGGCGAAGGCCGGGCAGGCCAGCAACGCCGCCTCGTCGATCAGCTCACGAAGTACGAAACGGACATCCTTGACCGGCGCGCGATACATCCTCGGCCCCTCTGCGAATGGCGTGCGATCTCTCGGGGCAATTCTACCGTGCCAGTGCCGGCACGATGTTGGCTGCGAGGAAATCCACGAGCGCCGTCACGCGTGGATCCTGCGCGAGGCGCGACGGGTAGATCGCGTACAGGGCGGCCTGCTCCGGCAACTCCCAGTCGGGCAGCACCTGGCGCAGCTTCTGCGTCGCCAGCCCCTGCCGGCAGAGAAATTCCGGCAGCAGCGCGATGCCGAGACCGGCCGCGGCGGCCGCGTGCAGCAGCGCCGGGTCGTTGACGGCCAGCTTCGGCCGCACCGCCACCTCGGCGCGCCGCAGACCCTGCGAAAGTCGCAGCGTGTAGATCGGCCCGGCGCCGCCATCGGGGGTCAGCAGCTCGTGCTCCTCGAGCTCCTCGGGGCGCACGGGCAGCGGCTTGCGCTGGAAGTAGGATGGGGTGGCGCAGAGCACCGCCGGCGGCGCACCCAGCACTCGCGAGCTGCGTTCCGGGTCGTCGCTCGCACCGGCCTGGACGACGACATCGAAGTCGACGAGGCGTGCGCTGTCGCCGATCTCGCCGAGTTCCACTTCGAGCGGGATGGTCGGGAACCGCTCCAGGAAACGCGGCACCAACGGTGACAGCAGCACGCGGCCGTAGGTCGCTTCAGCCAGCACCCGCAGCGGACCACCGCGGGACTCGGTCAGCTCCGCGGCGCGCTGGCGCACCTGGTCGGCGGCCTGGAGGATTGCGCGGCAATGGGGCAGCAGCTGCTCGCCGGCCGGGGTCAGGTGGATGCGCCGGGTGGTGCGGGTCAGCACCTTCAGCCCCAGCTCACGCTCCAGGTCGGCAATCGCCCGGCTGACCGCGGCCTTGGGCACCTTCAGTGCCTTGGCGGCGGCGGTGAAGCCGTTCAGGTCGACCACCTTGGCGAAGGTGGCCATGTGGGCGGGGGTCCAGATTAGCGGCATGATCGATACCAGAAAGCTATCCGAGGGTGCAATTGTCTCACAGCAGGGTCAAAATCTCAGGCGCCGCGCAACCACCCGGAGAATGACCAGATGACCCTTTCGATCCATGCGATGACCGTCGGACAGTTCTTGCCGATGCTGCACAACCTGACCACGATCCTGCAGAAGGCCGAGGCCTTCGCCGCGGCCAAGAAGCTCGAGCCGGGCGTGCTCGAGGGGTTGCGGCTCGCCCCCGACATGCTGTCGTTCACGCGCCAGGTGCAGCTGGCCAGCGACTTCGCCAAGAACAGCGCGGCGCGCCTCGCCGGCGTCGAGCCGCCAAAGTTCGAGGACAGCGAGAAGACGCTGGAAGACCTGAAGGCGCGCGTCGCAAAGACGATCGACTACCTGGAGACACTGACGCCCGCGCAGTTTGTCGGTGCCGAAACGCGCCACATCGTGCTGCCGCTGCGCACGCGCACGCTCGAGATGGACGGACTGCCGTTCCTGCAGAAATGGGTGCTACCCAACTTCTTCTTCCATGTGACTGCCGCCTATGCGCTGTTGCGCCACGCGGGCGTCGAGGTCGGCAAGCAGGATTTCCTCGGGGGCCTCTGATGCAGCAGCGCAGACTCGGCTCGCAGGGGCTGGTCGTCTCGTCGATCGGCCTCGGCACCATGGGCATGAGCGGCGTGGCCGGCATGCAGGACATGTACGGGCCCGCCGACGAGGCCGAGGGCATCGCGACAATCCGGCGCGCCCTCGAACTTGGCGTCACCTTCTTCGACACGGCGCAGGTCTACGGGCCGAACCACAACGAGGAACTGCTGGGCCGCGCGCTCGCCGGGCGGCGCGACGACGCAATCATCGCCACCAAGTTCGGCTTCCGGATCGTGGACGGCAAGATCGCCGGCGTCGACAGCCGCGCGAGCAACGTGCGCGCCGCGCTCGAGGGCTGCCTGCAGCGCCTCGGCACCGACCACATCGACCTCTGGTACCAGCACCGGCTCGATCGCAGCGTGCCGATCGAAGAGACCGTCGGCGTGATGGCCGAGCAGGTGCACGCGGGGAAGGTGCGGTTTCTCGGCCTCTCCGAAATCGGCGTCGAGACGCTGCGGCGTGCCCACCGCGTGCACCCGATCACTGCGGTGCAGAGCGAGTATTCGCTCTGGGAGCGCAACCTCGAGGCGCCCTCTCCGAACGGCGGGCCGAGCGTCGTCGATGCCTGCCGAGAGCTCGGCATCGGCATCGTGCCGTACAGCCCGCTCGGCCGCGGCTTCCTCACCGGCACCGTGCCGCGCGCGGCCGAGCTGCCGGAACGCGACTATCGTCGCGGTGATCCGCGCTATCAGGGCGACAACTACGACGCCAACCAGCGGCTGCTCGAGGCCGTGAAGGTCGTGGCAACGCGGCGCGCGACAACGCCGGCGCAGGTCGCGCTGGCCTGGCTGCTGCATCGCGGCCCGAACATCGTGCCGATCCCCGGCACGAAGCAGCGCAAGTACATCGAGGCCAACGCCGCGGCCGCGGATCTCGCGCTCGATGCCGCAGACCTCGCGACCCTCGACGCGGCCGGCGTTGCCGTCGGCGCGCGCTACAACGACAGGGCGATGGCGACCATCGATCGCTGAGGGATTCAGACCATGCGGACAGGGCAACGATGGATCGGTGGCGCCGCAGTGCGCCTGCTGGCGATGGCGACGCTGTTCGCGGTTGCGCCGGCGGGCGCCCCGGCAGGAACCGCCGCTGCAACCCTGCCGCCGACGGCCGCTGCAGCAGCAGCTCGCGCCACGACACCCGCCACCGATGAAGCTGCCGCCCTGATCGCCGCCTACGGGCTGCGCCTCGGCGACGAACCCGTGTCGACACGGCCCGGCTGGCGCAAGCCGAGACGCCTCGTCGTCGATGCCGGCGTGCCGGGGCTCGAAGCCGCCGTACGCGATGCCGTGCGAGACGTGACTATCGTGGCCGTCAGCAGCGTCGCCGAGATGGCGGCCGCCGTGCCGGGCGCCGATGCCGCGATCGGTCGCGTGCCATTCATCTGCCACGAAACCGTGCTCGCCGCCGGCCGCGAGCTTCGCTGGCTGCAGGCGATGTTCGTCGGTGTCGAGGGCTGCCTCGCACAGCCCGGGGTCCGCGAGGGTCGCTACGTCCTGACGAACATGCGGGCGATCGCCGCGCCGATGATCGCCGAGCACACCATCGGCCTGCTGCTGGCGCTGACCCGCGGCTTGACCCAGTCGCTGCCGCGCCAGGCTACAGGCACCTGGTCACGCGACTATGCCGGCGTACCGCTGGTGTCGCTGCAGGGCAAGACGATGCTCGTGGTCGGGCTCGGCGGCATCGGCACCGAGATCGCCCGACGTGCGCAGGCGCTCGGCATGCGAGTGATCGCCACCCGCGGCAGCTCTCGCGAGCGACCGCCATTCGTCGACTATGTCGGCCTGTCTGGCGAACTACCGACCCTGCTCGGCCAGGCCGACGTCGTCGTCAACGCCGCGCCGCTCACGCCGCAAACCCGCGGATTGTTCGATGCGCAGGCTTTCGCGCGGATGCGACCCTCGAGCTACTTCCTGAACGTGGCGCGAGGCGCCTCCGTCGTGCAGGCCGACCTGGTCGCGGCGCTGCAGTCACGCCGACTCGCCGGCGCCGGTCTCGACGTCACCGATCCGGAACCGCTTCCCGCGGACCATCCGCTATGGCGGGCCCCCAATGTCGTGATCACGCCGCACATGTCGAGCGAGGCCGACCTCGGCGACCGGGACGCGATGCGCGTGCTCCGGGAAAACCTGCGCCGTTACGCCGCGGGCGACCGCCTGCTGTCGGTCGTCGACGTGGCGCGCGGATACTGAGTTCGGGGAAGAAGGGGAAGCGCATGGACTTCGATCGGCGACGCCGGGACCTGCTCGGGGCGTCGCTGGGCCTGGCGGCGGCAGGCGGGCTCGGGACCGCGGTTTCAGGCGTCGCCGCGACGCCTGGCGAAGCCGCCGTTGAATCGCGAGCCGCGGTTCCTGCCGCTACGCGACGTTGGCGGCAGTACATGCCCGGACGCTACGGCCAGGTACACCTGTACTCCGCGGCGCCGGCCGCGCCGGACGAACGGCACCCGCCCCTGGTCTGCCTGCATCCCAGCCCGACGAGCGGCGAGATGTATGCCGATCTGCAGGCCGCGATGGCAACGGACCGCGCCGTGCATTGTCCCGACACTCCCGGCTACGGCGCCTCTGACGCGCCGCGGTCGAAACCAGGCATCGCCGACTACGGCGCGGCGCTCGCCGAAGCGGTCGCGGC
This sequence comes from Pseudomonadota bacterium, assembly GCA_043748075.1. Lineage (GTDB taxonomy): Bacteria > Pseudomonadota > Gammaproteobacteria > Steroidobacterales > Steroidobacteraceae > UBA964. The sequence goes on along the minus strand of JAYTNX010000083.1, from coordinate 16,942 downwards.
CCTGGCCGAAGGCACGCGGCGCGAACATACCGGCGCGCGCGCAGGCGCTGTCGAGACGGCCGGACTTGCCAAGGCATCGCAGGTGGATCTGTTCGGCTTCCACACCGGCTCGCTGTGCGCGATCGAAGTGGCGCTGCAACGGCCGGATCTCGTGCGACGGCTGGTGCTCTCGGGCGTTCCGCATTACGGCGATGCCGAGCGTCGCGAACGCGAGCGCCGCAGCCATGTGCCCGGCTATCCGTACTTCGAGGACCGCGACTACGTCCCACGCCTGTTCCAGCGCCTGGTGCTCGATGCGAAGGATTCCGGCGACCCCGCTGCGCGCCTGCGCCGCTTCGGCGATCGCCTGCGCGCGGGTCCGAACGGTTGGTGGGGCCCGGACGCGGTGTTCAGCTATGACAGTGCGGCGGCGTTGCCGCGACTGCGAGTGCCGACGCTGCTGATCGCGTTCAACGAGGAAATGACCGGGCCGACGCGCGACGCGGCGCGCCTGATCCCCGGCGCGCGGCTGGTGGAGATGCTGGACCTGCCGATCTTCGGCTTCATCGTCGCGCCACAACGGGTCGCCGCGACGATCCGCGATTTCCTCGACGTGCCGCGAGCCTGAACGCGGAGACGGTGCGCAGCGCGGGTCAAGCGCGTCCGCCGAGGCATCGATCAACCCCGCCGTCCGCAACGCCACCAGTCTGCAAGGCATAGACGCGCTGCCTCAATTGGCGCGTGACCTCCTGCGGCGTCGCTTCCGCATCCCAGGCGCCAGGCTCGATCGGCGCGCCGACCGTGATGCGTATCCGATCGTGGACTCGTGCAAACAGCTCGCGCATCAGCAGCGGATGGCGCAGCCGCGGATGCAAGGCTGCGGCCAGCTGGAAGCGAAGGCTATTGCGGCCGTGGACGTACACCGGCAGGACCCGCGCGCCGGTGCGCCGGGCCAGCAGGCCTGCAGCACTAGTCCAGCGCGGATCCTCGACGCGTCGCGTCCGCCATTGCCAATGCGAGACGCTGCCTGCCGGGAAGAGGCCTAGCGCATGGCCGTCCCGCAGCCAGCGCGCGGCGCGCCGCAGCACCGCGCCATGGCGATGCGCGAGCCTGACGCCATCGTCCGAATCGACGACGAACAACGCCTGTTGCAGCGGCGGAACCCGGGCCCACAGTGACAGACCGACGTAGCGCCAGTCGGTCCGCTGCGCGCCGAGCCACCGGCCCAGCGCGAACGAGTCGAGCGCGCCGAACGGATGGTTGCTGATCGCGAGGACCGGCCCCTCGACAGGAACCGCTGCGCCATCGCTGCGCTCGACGCAGACGCCGACGTCGAGCCAGTTCAATGCGGCATCACAACAATCTGCCGCGCTGCCGCAGTGTTGCACTGCGGCGAGCAGGCGCTCCGCGTCGGGCAGGCGCAACCAGCCACGGAGCGCCGCGGCGCCGCGGCGCAGCAGCCAGTCCGGAATGCCGGGCATCCGATCCGGAATCAGGTGACGGGACTCCGCCATTGCGGGGCCGTGTCCGGGCTCTTGACCGGGACTTTGCGACGGGCGCAGGCTAATGCGGCTCATACGCGTCGATCGACTCCTCACCAGAACTACTGATCATCTGGAGTCTGCGATGCCGGCCCTGCGGCGCGGACTCCCTCTGGGGGCAACATGCGCGTCTTCCCGTGGCACTACGCAGTCGGGTTGGCGGTGCTCGTCGGTGTCGGATCCGTCGCCCTGCGACCCTACCTCGATCCGTCGGGTCTCCGTCTCGCTCCGCTCCAGGCAAATATTGGCACGCCGGGCACCGCCGCGGCGCAGCGAATTCTGCTGCCGCCTCCGTCCCTGGTGTTCGAGCACAATGCCGGACAGGCGGACGCGCGCGTGCAGTTCGTCGCGCGCGGCTCTGGCTATGCGATGCGATTCGCGCCGCTCGAGACCTCGATCACGCTGCGCCGCTCGGGTCAGCTGGCGGGCCTGTCGATCGGTCTGCTGATCGATCGCTGGCTGGCGCGCGGCGCGCCGCAGTCGGCCACGATCCGGATGTCGCTGGTTGGCGTGCAGTCGACGTCGTGGCAGGGCGAGCGGGTACTCGCCGGCCGCAGCCACTACCTGCTCGGGAACGACCCGGCGCGCTGGATCACCGGCATCCCGCAGTTCGAACGCATCCGCGCCAGTGGCGTGTACACCGGGATCGACCTGGTGTTCCACGGCAACGGCGGTGAACTCGAGTACGACTTCCACGTCGCCCCGGGCGCCAATCCGGCGAGCATCGCCTGGCGCATCCACGGCGCGTCGGCTGTCGGCATCGAGACCGACGGCGGCGCGAGGATCCGGACCGCCGTCGGCGACATTCATGTGCGGCGACCCGTCGCCTGGCAACTCGATGCGGCGGGCGTGCGCCAACCAGTCGTTGCAAGACTGGTGCTGCGAGACAAGCGCGATCTCGCGTTCAACCTCGGCGACTTCGATCGCGGCCGAGAACTCGTCATCGACCCCGTGATCTCCTATGGCGCCCTGTTCGGCGGCAGCGACAACAGCACGATTGCGCTGGGCATGACCACCGATGCCGCCGGCGCGATCCTCGTCAGCGGCACGACCTGCTCGCTGCAGTACCCCGTAGTCGCCGGCAGCCTGCAGTCCCAGGGCGGCGAGGTGTTCGGCTACGACCCGTGCGAGGACGCGTTCATCAGCAAGCTCGACGCCACGGGCCGGTCGCTGCTGTTCTCGACCTTCCTCGGCGGCACGGATCGCGATGCGGCCGCCCGCATCGCGATCGACGCCAGCGGCGCGGTCTATGTCACCGGCATCACGCTGTCGAACGACTTTCCCACCACGGCGAACGCCCCGCAGCGCGTGCTGAACGGGGCGCCCAACTGCCGCCTCGCGCGCAACACGATTTTCATCTGCGCCGACGCCTTCATTTCGAAGCTCAGTGCCGACGGATCCTCGCTGCTGTATTCCACGCTGCTCGGCGGCTCCCGTTTCGATTTCGGCGTGGGCCTCGCGCTGGATTCGGCCGGCGCCGCCTACGTGCAGGGCTGGAGCAACTCGACCGACTTTCCGACCACTGCTGGCGCGTTGCAGCGTGTGTACGGCGGCGGAACCTGCTTCGCCGGGATCACGCCCTGCTACGACGCATTCGTCGCCAAGCTGGCACCGGACGGCGGCGCGTTGAGCTACTCGACCTATCTCGGCGGCAACGACCAGGAGTATGCATCGGGCATCGTCGTCGACACGGGCGGTAACGCCTATCTGACCGGGAACACGGTCTCGCAGAATTTTCCGACCACCGCCGGAACGGTTCGCAGCGCGCATACCGCGGGCAGCCAGCCCGACGGGTATGTCGTCAAGCTCAACCCGGGCGGATCGGCGCTCGTCTGGTCGACACTGCTCGGCGGCAGCGCGATCGACGCGCCTTACGACCTGGCGCTCGATCCGTCCAACGGCGTCACCGTCGTCGGCACCACCGACTCGGCGGATTTTCCCGCCACCGCCGGCGCCTACCGGACGACAGCCCCGGGAGGCCCTGCGGGTCCCTGCGATCTCGAGGATCTCGAGCTGATCATCTGCGGCGACGCCTTCGTCTCGCGCCTGAACGCCGATGCGACCGCACTGGTCTTCTCGAGCTATCTCGGCGGCAGCGGGCTGGATGCGGCCTACGGCGTCGCGCGCGATGCGGCCGGCGACTACTGGGTCGGCGGCGAGACACGCTCGCCGAACTTCCCCACCACGGCGGATTCGATCAACTCGCCGAACGCGGCGCCGGGCGGCTTCGTGGCGCAGCTCGCCGCCGATGGCGCGACCTTGCGGTTCTCGACCCAACTGCGGTCGGACACCGTAGTCGCGCTGCGTACCGGTGCCACGGGAGAAGTTTACGGCGCCGGCACGGGCCTTCGTAGCCCGACGACCCCCGGCGCCTACGTCAGCGACCCTTCGCACTACGGCGCCTACGCGTTCAAGCTCGCGGCAGGCACGGCGCCGCGGCTGACAGTGACCCCGAGTTCGCAGAACGTCAACGCGGCGATCGGCGGTACTTCGGCACCCAAGGCGTTCACGATCACCAATGTCTCCGCGGTCACTGCGGACCTTCGGGTCAGCGACGTGACGGCCTCGGGAAGCACGACCACCGCCGACGATTTCGTCGCGACCGACGACTGCCCGTCACAGCTCGCAGCGGGGGCGACCTGCACCGCGACTGCGCGGCTGCGACCCTCGACTGCCGGCAACAAGAGCGGCGCGCTGCGGATCCTCGGCAATGCGATCGATGCGCCGCAGACCCTCAGCGTGGGGGGCAATGCCGGCCTGGTGCTGGCCGGCGCGTTCGCACCCGGCTCGCTGGTCTTCACCGACCAGGCGCCCGGCACCCAGAGCGCCGTGCTGGCGGCTTCGCTGGCCAACAGCGGGGTGATCGGCGCGACGAACCGCGGCTTCACGACCACCGGGCCGAATGCCGACGACTTCGTGTTCGATACGATCAACTGCCAGCCGGACAGCTTCTGCACCCTGAACGTGCGCTTCGCGCCGATGGCGGGCGCGAACGGACCGCGCACCGCGACCGTTTCGCTGGAGAGCGACACGGCCAACAGCCCCAATCTGCTGCAGCTTTCCGGCACGGCGAACTCCGGCGCCGCCGCGACGCTGAGCACGACCGCACTGGATTTCGGCGCGGTGCGCACCAGCGGCGGCGATACCCTGCAGGTGCGACTCAGCAATGGCGGCGGCGCAGCGCTGGCGAACGTCGCCGCGGCGCTCGGCGGCGCGGACTACAGCTTCGCGTTCAACGGCTGCAACGTCGCATCGCTGGCGTCGCAGGCGAGCTGCATCATGAACGTGACGCTGTCGCCGATGTCGACGGGCGTGCGAACCGGCACGCTGACGATCACGCATGCATCGCCGCCCGCGAGCCCACAGACCGTGACATTGTCCGGGCTCGGTGCGGATCCGGCCGGGCCGATCGATCGCGGCTTCCAGAGCGGCCGCCCGGACTTCGTGCCGGTCGTGGTCGGCAGCGTCAGCGACTCGACGTTCAACCTGAGCGTCCAGAATCTCGGCGGCGCCAGTCTCACGGGCCTCACCGTCGCGACCACCGGTGACTTCACCCAGACCAGCGACTGCAGTGCAACGGTCACCGTCAACAACAGCTGCACGATCCAGGTGAAGTTCGCGCCGACCGCGGAGGGCCTGCGCACGGGCACCGTAAGGGTCGAATCGAACGCGCCCGGCAGCCCGCGCGTCGCGAACCTGACCGGTACCGGCATTCGCCTCGCCGGTGCGCGCCTGACCCCGGCGAATGTCGACTTCGGCCCGCTGGGCGTCGGGCGGACGAGCAGCAGCCAGCCGTTCACGCTGACCAATACGGGTGCCGTGGCGCTGACGATCGCCAGCATCGGCGTGACTGCCCCGTTTGCCCAGAGCAACGATTGCGGCGCCTCGCTCGTCGCCGGGGCGAGCTGCACCATCGCCGCGACGTTCGCGCCGGCGGCGGCAGGACCCGCGAGCCGCGCGTTGCGGGTCGTCAGCAATGCACCGGGTCACGAGCACACCGCGGGTCTTCGGGGTTCCGGGACGACAGCGAACGCGCTGGTCGCGAACCCGCGCCGCTTTGACTTCGGCAACCAGGCCGTCGGCGGCGCGAGTGCCCCGCGCATCGTCACGATCAGCAACACCGGCAACGGCGCGATCACCCTGCGCGGTATCGTCGCGCCGCGCTACTACACGCAGAGCAACGACTGCACCGCGACACTCGCACCCGGCGCCTCGTGCACGGCCAGTGTCCGGTTCGTGCCGCTCAAGGTGTCGCCGCTATCGACCATCGGGGTCGATGCGCCGCTCAGCATCGCCGGCAATTTCGACGGCAGCCCGGTGCTGGTGGCCCTGACCGGCGTCGGAATCAATGCCGGACCGGTCCGGACGCTGAGTCCGGCGAGCGTCGCTTTCGGCACCGTGGCGGTGGGGTCCAGCACCACGGCGGACCTTCGCGTCGGCAACTCCGGAACGACCGCGATGGCGATTTCCAGTGCGCTGATCGGCGGCGCGAACGCGACGGACTTCGCCTTTGTCGCCCCGGCCGCCGGCACCAGCGACTGCCGCAGCGTCGCTTCGCTCGCCGCGGGGATGAGCTGCGTGCTGCGCGTACAGTTCTCGCCGACCACGGCGGGAGGCAAGCTGGCGACCGTGACGGTGACGGACAACGCAGCCGGCAGCCCTGCCGTCGTAACGATATCCGGCACGGCGACCGGCTCGACGAGCGGCTCCGTGGCGACGCTGTCGGCGATGAGCGTCGCCGTGGGCACGGCCAGCGTCGGCGGCTCCGTGAGCGCGCCGGCCGTGACTTTGTCGAACGGCGGCACTGCGGCGCTCGTCATCAGCGCCTTCGCACTCGGCGGGACGGACGCGGCGCAGTTCGCCCAGACCAACACCTGCGGCGCCCTGCCGGCGACACTCGCCGCCGGCGCCAGCTGCGCGATCACCCTGGTCTTCAGTCCGACCGCGGCCGGCGCGCGCAGCGCCTCGCTCGGCATCACGACGAACGCGCCGGGCAGCCCGCAGACCATCGCGCTGTCCGGCACGGCCGTCGATTTTGCGATTGCGGCCACCGCCGCCAGCACCTCCGTCGCCGCCGGACAGACCGCAAGCATTCCGCTGAACTTGACCACCAACGGTCCGCTCGCGGCCAACCTGACACTCTCGGCGAGTGGCAATCCCGTCGGAACGACGGTGAGCTTCAATCCCAGCTCGTTCGCGGCGGGCAGCACGGGCGGTACGACGACGATGTCGATCGCGACCGCGAGCCGCACTGCGCTGCAGCTGCCGACGCCGGCAGGCGGTGCCGCGTCACCCGGCCTCGAGGGCGGTGCCGGGGTCCAGCTGGCGTCGATGGGACCGGGCGTCGCGTGGCTCGGCCTGTGCGCGTTGCCGGGTTTGTGGCTCGCGGGTCGACGCCGTCGTGGCCTGCGACCCGCACTTCTCGCGTTGCTACTGCTGCCCTGGCTCGCCGTCGCCTGCAGCTCGGGAGGGGGCGGCAACGGCACGGGCGGTGGGTCAGGCGGCAGTGGTACGCCGGCCGGCAGCTACACGATCACGGTCACCGCGACTTCCGGTACGGTCACCCGCACGTCGACGGTCACGCTGACGGTGACTTGAGCGCCAGCCGCACCCTGTCGCGGGCGCGCTTGCGCACGGCAGGTGTCGGGGTAAAATTATGTCTGCGGTATTAGATATTATATAAATAATGCCCGGAACTGCTGCCTCGCTCCCCAACCCGCTCGTATCAGGACACTGCTCATGCAACCCGACCTCCAGCAGCGCGGTCGCGCCTCGTTGGACTTCCTCGCCCTGCTCGGTAGCGCGCTCGGCGCAAGCCGGCGCGGCGTCGCTGCGGAACTCTCGGCCGCTGGCCTCAGCCCCGAACGGCTGGCCGAGGATTTCGACGCGCGTATCGCCCAGTTCCAGGCGGCACTGACGCAAGCACCCTCGACGCCGCGCTATGCCGCGGTGCGCGACTGGATGGGCCGCCACCACGGACCGATCGCGATGGAAGCCTTCGACGAGATCCGCGGCCGCCTCGAGCCCGCATTGCGAACGCTGGCAAAGCAGGGCCCGACGACGCTCGAACGCGCGAGCGCGGACCCGACTCCCGAGTACGCGCGCGGCATCGCGTTCCACGGCACCGCGACCTGGGACGGCCACGACTACATGGGCTTCGTCCACGGCGAGCTGATCCACCGCAAGCTGGTGGCACGCAACTTCGGCGGCGACATCTACGACCAGCGTCGCGGCATCCTCGCCGAACTTCAGCACGATCACTATGCGCGGATCCTCGAACTCGGTACCAGCTCCGGCAACCTCACCGTGGCGCTGTCACGGCGCTTCCCGACGGCGGCGATCACGGGGCTCGACACCAGCCTGCGGATGCTCGAACAGGCGCAGCGCGTCGGCAACGAGTTCGGCTACGCCTGGCAGCTGGTGCAGCGCCGCGCGGAGGCGACGGGGTTCGAGGAGGCCTCGTTCGACCTCGTCGCCGCCTACTCCCTCGGCCACGAAATGCCGGCCCAGGCGATGCGTGAGGTGCTGCGCGAGGCCTGGCGCGTACTGAAACCTGGCGGCGAGCTGCTGCTCGGCGATGTCGTGCCGTTCCTCGCCCAGGACAAGCTGGCGCAGTGCTGGGCGCAGGTCGAAGCCCTGCATGGCGGCGAGCCGTACTGGCGCGAGTTCTGCAGCCTCGACATGGCCCAGGAAGCGACCGAGGCCGGCTTCACCGCGGCGCGCTACTTCGGCCATGGCGAACGCCGGTTCCCGTTCATCCTGCACGCCGTCAAGCCGCACCCGTGAACGTTCCGTCGTGACCCAGTTGCCGAACACCACTGGCGCCGGCATCAGCGCCCACTCCACGCCGGCGGTCGCGCCCGCGGGCAGCATCGCCGAGCCGGCACCGCCACCCGCCTGGACCGCCGCCCTGCTGACGATGGCGCGTGAGATCTGGGTGCTGACGGATCGCCAGCGCGTGCTCGAAGCGCTGCTGGCGAAGCAGGGCCTGGTCGCGGGAGACGCGATCGCGGCCTGGCAGCCCGATGCGACCACGCAAGCGGAACTCGACCGCGAGTGTCGCGCCTTCATCGACCGGCTGCTCGCCGACCTCAACCCGTGATCCGGAGTCCCTCGATGCGCCACCTGGACTTCACGCGCCGTCCTCCCGCCGGGCATGCCGCCGCGCTGTGGCTGCTCGCGTTCGCCGGCTGCGTCGCACAGGATGCGCTCGCCGACGAGATCTGCGGCCGCTTCGGCAAGCCGCCGGAGCAGCCGAATTCCGCCGAGGTGGGCGCGATCCTCGATGAGTTCCTGAAGATTCCCGACGCCCCGACGGTGGTCAACGCCATCGAGTCGGTGCCCGCCGCGGGCAACCTGCCCGCGTACTGCCGCTTCAAGGGCACGGTCGCACCGCAGATCAACTTCGAGCTGCGGCTGCCGTCGGGCTGGAACGGCAAGTTCCTGATGCAGGGCTGCGGCGGCATGTGCGGCTGGCTGAACATGGGCGCCACGGAAGACTCACTCGAGAAGCGCTACGCGGTGGTCAACACCGACATGGGTCACTCGGGTCCGCCGGCGGTCGCCGTGTGGGCCTACGACAATCGTTCCGCCGAACTCGACTTCGCGTATCGCTCGACCTGGGCGACGGCGGTCGTGTCGAAACGCATCGCCGAGGTGTTCTACGGCGTCGCGCCGAAGCGCTCGTACTTCAACGGCTGCTCGACCGGCGGCCGCCAGGGCATGGTCGCCGCGCAGCGTTTCCCGGAACTGTTCGACGGCATCATTGCCGGCGCGCCGGTGCTGAACCAGACGGGTACGGGCCTGCTGCACCTGTTGTGGTCGGCACGCGCCAACGTCGCCGCCGACGGCAAGCCGATCCTCAGCACCGCGATGCTCGAGCGCGTGCACGCGGCCGTGATCGCCGCCTGCGATCGGATGGACGGCGTCGCGGACGGCGTCATTCCCGACCCGCGCGCCTGCGACTTCAAGCCCGCGGCGCTCGCCTGCCGTGCCGGTGCCGCGGATCGCAGCGCGAGTGCGGCCATCGCCGGCGGCACAGCGACCCCGGTCACCGGCGCGGCCGGCAGCGCCTGCCTGACGCCCGCCGAACTCAGCGCCTTGAGCAAACTGTACGACGGCGCGCGCAACTCGAGCGGGCGCCTCGACTGGGCCGGCGGAGGCGGCCTCTCGCTCGGCTCCGAATACACCTGGTCACCCGTGTTCGTGAATGAAGCTGGCAAGCATGGGCTGATCATCAGCTCCCCGTCACTGATCCAGCAGCTGGTGCAGTTCAAGGCGTTCTATCTCGACCCCGGTACGTCGATGACGATGATGGACTTCGATTGGGATCGCGACGTGCCGCGGCTCGCGCTCACGGAATCGTTCTACAACGCACAGAACCCCGACCTGCGTCGCTTCAAGGCACGCGGCGGCAAGCTGCTCGCCTATCACGGCTGGGACGACACGGAGGTGACGCCCGGCTATTCGGTCGACTATTACGAGACGGCGACGCGCACGATGGGCGGGCCCGAGGCGACCCGCGAGTTCTACCGTCTGTTCATGGTGCCGGGCATGGCCCATTGCCGCCGTGGCAACGGCGCCGACGCGATCGACTATCTGGATGCACTCGAGCGCTGGGTCGAGCAGGGCGAGGCGCCCGAGAAGCTGTTGGCGCACAAGCTCGTCAAGGCGCAGTCGTATCTGGGGCTGCCACGGCCGCGGTATCCGCTGAAGGCAGAGGAATACCGCTGGCGACGGCCGGTGTTCGCCTATCCGGAGGTCGCGGTGTACTCGGGCAAGGGCGATTCCACGGACCCGGCGAGCTGGAAGCCGCGGCGGCTGCCGATTCCCGGAGCGGCGGCCGTCTCCAACCGGTCGCGATGACGCCGACCCGAATCGCGCTCGCGGCCGCTCTGCTCGGTTGTGGTGCGGCCACCGCCGCCCCGCCCGCACCCGACGGCGCCGCCATCCGGCAGCGCTACGCGACCGACGATGCGCTTTATCTGCAGCGGCTGGAGCGGCGCGCGCGGCTGATGGCGGACTTCGAGACCTACGACACCGTCGAGCCGGTGCCCGGCGCAGCGCGTACCCTAGCACTGGCCACGGCCACGCGGCGCACCAGCACGATCACTCGCGAATCACGGGAGGCGGCCACCGCGTACGCGGCCGCGAGCCCGTCGACGTCGCTGCTCATCTGGCGTCGCGGCCGCGTCGAACTCGAGCGCTATTTCGGCGAGCGTCGCCGCGAAGACACGATCCTCGGCCGCTCGCTGGCGAAGCCGCTCGCCGCGATCGCGGTCGGCCGCGCGATCGCGCTGCGGAAGATCCGCTCGCTCGATCAGCCCGTCGCCGATTTTCTCGCCGAGTGGCGCGGCGACCCGCGGCGCTCCCGGATCCGCATCCATCAGCTGCTCGACGGCACCAGCGGCTTCCTGCCGCAGGCATTCTCCGTCGCGCCCGACGACATCCTGAACCTCGCCTTCCTGCATCCGCGACACGACGAGATCATCGCCACCGACTATCCGCTCGTCAGCGATCCCGGCGCGGAGTTCTCGTACAACAACGCGCAGTTCGACCTCGTCGCGCTGCTGATCCGGCGCGCCACCGGGCGCCGCTACCACGAGTTCGTCGGCGAGGAGTTGCTGCGCCCGATCGGCGCGCGCGGCGGCGAAGTCTGGGTCAATCGGCCCGGCGGCACCGCGCATGCCGGCTGCTGCATCCAGATCCCGCCCGAGAGCTGGCTGCGACTCGGCGTGCTGCTGGTGTAGGACGGGCGCTGGAACGGACGCCGCCTGCTACCCGAGGGCTACACCCGCCGCATGGCCACGGGCACCGCGGCGAACCCGTACTACGGCCTCGGCGTCTACGTTGCGGGCGAGTACACCCCGCGCCGCGGCTGGGCCGGGCCGCTGCGCACGCCGCCCTCGATGCAGGTGCTGCATTCGGAGCCCTACCTCGCGGGCGACCTGTATCTGTTCGACGGCAACGGCAACCAGGTGATGTACCTCGTGCCATCGGAACAGCTGGTGATCCTGCGCACCGGCAGCAGCCCGGCGCGCCCACAGGAGTGGGACAACAGCGTGCTGCCGAATGTCGTGATGCGCGGGATCCAGCCCGCGCACGGCGGCCCCTGACCGAGTCACTTCAATCAGGCGCTGCGCCCGAGCCCACCGCGTACATCGCATCGCGCGCAAGCTCCGCTATCATGCGTCGCTGAAAGCCGTCCTCCGGAGCGCAGCCATGCAGCGAATTTCCCGTCGCAGTTTCAACCACGTCATCAGCGTTGCCACTGGTGCCACGGCACTGGGCGCGCTGGGTGCACCGAGTGCACTGCACGGTGCGGCTGTGGCTGCGATGATTCCGGGCATCGGGTCGGCAACAACACCGGCCGCCCCCGCAGCCGCGACGTCGAACGCTGCAGGCGGTCTCCGGCCCCTCGGCAACTCTGCCCTGCGCGTTCCCGGCGTCGGCATCGGCACCAACAATTTCGGAGGCCGCATGGACGCGGCCGCCGTGCAGCGCGTGGTGGACGCGGCGATGGGCCTCGGTGCCGGGTTCTTCGACACCGCCGACGTGTACTCGCGCGGCCAGTCCGAGGCGCTGCTCGGCAAGGCGCTCGGCGCCAGGCGTTCGAAGGCGATCATCGCCACCAAGTTCGGTAACCCGATGCCGGGCAGCAGGTTCCCCGAGGGCGGCGCGTCGCGTGCGGCAGTCATGTCTGCGGCGGAGGAGTCGCTGCGGCGCCTCGGTACGGACTACATCGACCTGTACCAGCTCCACCGCCCTGATCCGAAGACATCGATCGAGGAGACCTTGCGGGCGTTCGACGATCTGGTGCAGCAGGGCAAGGTGCGCTTCATCGGCAACTCCAACTTCGATGCGGCACAGGTCGACGCCGCCGCCGCGGTTTCACGCGACAAGAAAATCGCAGCCTTCTGCTCCGCGCAGAACCACTACAGCCTGCTGACCCGCGGCATCGAGAAGGAGTTGGTGCCCGCCTGCGAGCGACATGGTCTGGGCGTGCTGCCGTACTTTCCGCTCGAGAGCGGCATGCTCACGGGCAAGTACAAGCGCGGCGAAGCGCCCGCCGAAGGCACTCGCCTCGGCGCGTTCGCCAGGCAGAACCCGTCCGGCGTCACGCGCTTTCTCAATGACGACAACCTGACGAAGGTCGAGCAGCTGCAGGCGATCGCCGACGCGAGCGGTCACACGGTGCTGGACATGGCCTTCGGCTGGCTGCTCAGCCGACCCTACGTCGCCTGCGTGATTGCCGGCGCGACGCGACCCGATCAGGTCGAAGCGAACGTCAAGGCCGCGGCGTGGCGGCCGACCGCGGAAATCGCGCGGAAGATCGACGAGATCACTCGGGCGGCGTGAACCGCTCAGCTCACCCCATCGAACAGGCGAAGCGCGCGCAGTACCGAGCCGCACTCAGGCGGTCGGCGTCGACTACAGCCGCAGCTCCTCGATCATCCGCTGCCGGATGAGGTATTTCTGGACCTTGCCCGAGACGGTCATCGGGAACTCGTCGACAAAGCGTACGTAGCGGGGAATCTTGAAGTGAGCGATCTGGCCACGGCAGAACTCGATGATCTCCCCTTCCGTGGTCAACTCGCCGGGTCGGAGACAGATCCAGGCACAGACCTCTTCGCCGAGCCTCGCGTCTGGAATTCCGACCACGGTGACGTCCTGGACCGCGGGATGCCGGTACAGGAACTCCTCGACTTCGCGGGGATAGATGTTCTCGCCGCCACGAATGACCATGTCCTTGATGCGGCCGACGACGTTGCCATAGCCCTGCTCGTCGATCACGACGAGATCGCCGGTGTGCATCCAGCCGTCGACGTCGATCGCCTCGTCGGTGCGCCCGGCTTCTTCCCAATATCCGAGCATCACGGAATAGCCGCGTGTGCAGAGTTCACCCGGCGTACCCCGCGGCACGATCCGCCCTTCGGCATCGATGACTTTGCATTCGACATGGGGATGAACCCGACCGATGGTCGATACGCGACGCTCGAGCGCGTCGTCCGTCTGGGTCTGGAAGCTGACCGGGCTGGTCTCGGTCATTCCGTAGGCGATGGTCACATCGCACATGTGCATGCGATCGATGACCTGTCGCATCACTTCGACGGGGCACGGCGCACCGGCCATGCAGCCCGTCCGCAGCGACGTCAGATCGAAGGACGCGAACTCGCGATGCGCGAGTTCAGCGATGAACATCGTCGGTACGCCAAACAGGCCGGTGCATCGTTCCGCCTGGACCGTGCGCAGTACGGCATCGCCATCGAACCCTGCCGACGGATAGACCATCGTTGCGCCGTGCATCAGGCAGGCGAGGTTGCCCATCACCATGCCGAAACAGTGATAGAGCGGAACCGGGATGCAGAGCCGATCTCCGGCGCGCAGACCGAGCCGTTCGCCGACGAGCATGCCGTTGTTCAGCACGTTGCGATGCGACAACGTCGCACCCTTCGGCGAACCGGTCGTACCGCTCGTGAACTGCACGTTGATCGCATCGCGACTGGCGAGGCGGCCAGAGAGCTTCGCGATGGCGTCACGATCGGCGCCGCCACCGAGCGTGGCAACCGCAGCGAATTCCAGCCATCCCGCGCGCGGCGGCCCGCCGATCTTGATCACGGTGCGTAGATCGGGAAGCGCCGACGCCCGCCCCACTCCATCCGCCCAGCTCCGGACTTCCGGGGCGAGTTCCTCGATCATCTCCACGTAGACGCCAGACTTGAATCGCTCGGCGGCGACCAGCGTCCTGACGCCCGCCTTCCGCAACGCATAGTCGAGCTCCGTCAGGCGGTAAGCCGGGTTGACGTTGACGAGGATGACGCCGAGCCGCGCGGTCGCGAACTGCGTCAAGGTCCACTCGGCGCAATTCGGCGCCCAGATGCCGAGCCGATCGCCCGGCCTCAGACCCAGCGCATGGAGCCCCTGCGCGAATGCGTCGGCACGATCCCGGAGTTCGCGATACGTCCACCGCGTCGACTGGTGAACCGAGACGACGGCCTCGTGCCCGGGCCAGCGCGAGACCGCCCGCTCCAGCGCCTGCCAGGTCGTCAGTTCCGTCAGTTCCGGCGTCGCGGGTCCCGCAACCAGGCTGTCGTGCGGATTCATTGATGAAGCGGCGACCAAAGAAGCTCAAACGCCAAAGAACAGGTAGTCGATCGCCGCGAGGATTTCGACGCTAGAAGCGCCGAGCGAACCGACAGGTTGATCGAGTTCGCGGGCCGAGACGCCGGTGAGGGCGGGAATCAACACGAGGTGTTCGATGCCGGTGACGGGGACGACCGGCGTGAGGCGTCCCGGAACCCGCGGCCAGCCCGCGCGCGGCACGAGCGGTGCGACGATTCGCTCGGGACCGACGTTGGCGAACTCGGACTGCAGAACGACGACCCAGGGATACGCGTTCCGCGCCGGCACGATCGGATTCTGGAAGACGTCAAACTGGGGCATCGGTATCTGTGGTGGAGCCGCGTCCGTAGTGGGCTCGCACGAAATCCGCAAACCTGCCGTGCTGCTCGGCGTAGTCCGCAACGGCCTGCAGATCGGCTTGTATCTCTTCCGCGAGTGCTGCAGCGCGCTGCTTCGAATAGGCGCCCGCAACGGCCTGTTCGGCCACCTGCGAGACGTTGATGCCGACGCGCTTCGCCTTGGCATACAGGTCGGAATTGACGGTGACGCTGATCGTCTGCTTCGGCGCCTTCGTGTCGTACAACGGATCGCGCATCGCTCGCCTCGTCAGTGACACGGGTAGCGTACCCGTGTGAAGGTTCGGGATCGAGGACGCGTGCGGCCCTCCGGATTCAGGGTGAGAGCCGCGGTCGCAACGCTTCCCAGCCCTTCCTCACGGCCAGGATCCCCGACGGCGATCCCCCCGTCGTGCGCACACGAAAGCCCATCGGGCGATGCTCGAGGTCCGTCCACAGGTCGAAGTCCAGCCGAAAGCTGCCGCCGTTCGGCGTCGGCAGCAGTTCGACGAAGGTGAAGTGCCGGAACAGGACCTCGCGCCCGGTCGGATCCTGCACCCGTTGCTCGCCCGCGAAACGCAATCGCGCGCGACCGCCGGACAGCGTTCGCACCCGGTCGAGGTCCTGCCCCGCCCAGCGGAATTCCTGCTCGCCACCGCGAGTGAAATCGAAGTGGCGGGTCATCACGAACATCGCGGTCGCGCTCGGCGACAGGTTGACGAAGCAGTCGGGGTCGCAGCTCGCCGTCGCTGTGAGCGGTTTCGCGCCGGAATCGCCCGCCGGCTGCACGTCGATCGCCACGGCCTTGCCGTCGACCCGCATCGCGATCGCGACCGCCTTGCCGTCGTAGAGGCCGATGCCGTGCGCGGACTGCGAGCGCCAGGCCGCGTCCAGATCGAAGCGTGCCTGCACGCGGTAAGCGCCGTTGGCGGCAGTGATCGTATTCAGCAGGGTGTAGCCACCGTCGGCGCGGCGCAGGTATTCAAAGGCCTCTTCGCGATCGAGCGGCCCGCCACCGGTGACCACGAGTGCGCCGCTGTCGAGCAGCGTGGCGCCGGCGACGCCGGCGAAACTGGAGGCGTCGTGAGTGGCGGCTGAGCTGGAAGCGAACGCCGAAAGAAGCCACAAGGGGGCAAGCACGGTCGAGCAGTTCATGGCGCACTCGCGAGGACAACGATTGGGTCAGTCAGTCTTGCATATTGGACTATCTGAAAATAGTCCAATATCATGGACCCATGGATCTGGCATCCGCAGGCCTGCTCGTGGCTGCGCGACGGCGCGCGATGGGACTGACGCTGGCCGACCTGGCTGGCCAGGCGGCGGTCGGTCGCTCGACGCTGGCGGCCTTCGAATCGGGCAAGCTGCCCGAACTGGGGTTTGCGCGCGTGGCCCGCATCTGCGCCGCGGTGGGCCTGGTGCTCGATCTGCGTCCGCCGCTGCTCGAAGCGCCCATCATCCCGCACCGGCACCTGACTGAGTTGGCCGGTCGCGAGCTCACCAAGGCCGCGATCGACGACATCATCATCCGCGGCGACGTGGTGGCCTGGCGCAAGCTGTTCAAGGCCATGCGCGACGACGCAACGGGCCGCACGTTGCGCCGCGTCCGGCAGGTCGCCGGCGCGATTGCCCCGCAGGACATCAAGGCCCGGGCTTTTGCGGCGCTGCTGCCGCGCATGATCGCGGGAGCCGGCCAGCGGACGAGCCAGAGCGGCGGCAAGCCAAATGGCAACGGCAACAGAATGCGCAAGGGCGGGACCGCGTGACCCGCCGCGCAGCCAAGCCCGACTGGGAGAAGCTGCTCGCCCATGCGGCACTGCTGCAGTCCAAGGTGCCTGGCGCCGTGCTCGTGGGCGGAACGGCGGCCGCGTTGCACGCCGGCCACCGGATTTCGATGGATCACGACCACGTGCTGCGCGACCTCGCGCAGCACTACGATGTGTCATTGGCGGCGCTGGAGTCGATCGT
>JAYTNX010000082.1:0-3194 GCA_043748075.1 Pseudomonadota bacterium | reverse complement strand
CGCCGCGAAGCCTACTTCGCCTGCGGCGGCCACGAGCGGCTGCGGTTGCGCCCCGACGACGACGTCAAGCTCGGCAAGCTGCTCAAGCGCGGTGGCTTTCGCCAGGACTTCCTGAACGGCAACGGTGACATCGAAGTGCCGTGGTACGCCGGCTGGCGCGAGGTGCGGGATGGCCTGATGAAGAACCTGTTCGCCGGCGTCGACTACCGGATCGGCGCCACGGTCGTCGGCAGTCTCGTTCAACTCGCGCTGTTCGCGGGCCCGCCCGTCGCGCTGTTCTTCGGCGGACCGCTCGCGCGCGCCCTCAATCTCGCCTGCTGCGCGCTGCTGCTGGTGCTCGGCGCACTCTGTGCGCCGCAGTTCGGCACCCGTCGCTGGGGTGGCGCGACGCTGCCGCTGTTCGCGGTCTTCGGCACCTGGCTGATGTGGCGATCGATGATCCTGGCGCTGGCCCGTGGCGGCATCGACTGGCGTGGCACGCGCTATCCGCTCGCGGAACTGCGCCGGAATATTGTCTAGTCAACCTCGGTCCGCGGCCAGGGATTGCCGCCCAGGGGCGCCGGGCGCGTGACTGGGCTCACAGTTCGCGCAATCGACTCGCCGCTGTCATTGCATCGCAAAAACCCGGCTCTAAGCTCTCGCCCGCTTGCTTACCACGGAGGGCTGGACCATGGACCTGATTGACGGATTAGTTGCTGCGACGCTCGTGCTGTTCATCGCGAAGATGATCGCTTTCGTGCGGGAATGACCGCAGACCGCGGGCCCGGCCTGGGCCCGCGCGCTGGCGCGGGGTGACGGTCACTCAGGCGCGAGCGCCCGCCCCGTGAGGGACGGGGCGGGCGGCGGCGCGAACGCCTCGCTGAACGGCGTCGCGAGCGGCCGCTGCATCACGCCGGCGGGCGCCGCACAGACCCGCGGGATGGCGTTGATCACCGAGCCGGCCACCGCGATCTGCTCGGCCGACGTGGGCGTCACGTCGCCGGCGCGCTTTTCCAGCTCCACCGCCAGCCGCACGCCAGGCTGCCCCTTCACGTGGATGCGCCACAAGGGCGGATGCGGCTCATCGAGATGGGCGCGTTCCATGTACCAATGGATGGACATGGTGAGCGTTTGTGCGCCGCCGACCACGCCGTGCCAGCGCCAGTTGAAGTGCGCGAGTCGACCCCGAGGGATCAAACCTGCCGCCACCTGCAGATCCTGCGACGCCGGGAACGCGCGATGCGCGGTCTCGACCCGGTCGAGGGTCATGCCGAGCTGGGCCGCCATGGCGGACAGCACCTCTTCGTACATGCCGTTCAGCGACGCTGCAGGACCCCAGTCGGGGTCGCTGAAATCAACCGCCGCGGGATCGGCACCGAATCCGAGCGCCTTGAAGACGTAGTCGGGGTTGCGCACCGGCACGCAATCGACGCTCTCGACGATCCCGATGTGATCGATCGCCGTGCAGACACTCGTCGCGACGACCGCGAGCTGCTCCGCGGCGAAACCGGGATTCAGGCCCGCGCCGAGCAGCGACGCGCCCCCCGCGTGGCAGGCCGCCTCGAGCGCTGCGAATCGCGCGCCGCCCCAGTGTCGCGGATGGCTGTAGCCGTTGAGGCTGATGACGTTCTTGCGCGAGGCCAGCAGGCGGATCAGGTCGGCATCGTGCGAGCCGTACGGCGGCGCGAGCCGCGCGGCATGGATCACCACGTCGGCGTCGAGCGCCAGAATCCGCTCCTCGTCGTCGGTCGCGATCACGCCGGTCGCCGGACGTCGGGCGATCTCGCCGGCGTCCTTGCCGACCTTGTCGCGGCCATAGACGTACACGCCGACGAGCTCCATCGCGGGATGGTCGATCACTGCGCGCAGGCAATTCTTGCCCATGCCGCCGGTGGCCCACTGGATGACGCGGTACTTCATGCTTGCCCCTCGCCGCAGCCTACACCGAGACGCCACAGTGACGTCAGTTCCGCCTTGCGCGCGGCGTGCAGCGGGTCGGTGGCATCGGCGGCGCGCGGATGCGTCGGCCGGACGTCGATGCGATCGAGCGTGTGCAGTCCCGCGGCCTCGAAGGCACCAAGCAACTGCGTCCTCGTCCGCAACCCCAGGTGCTCCGCCAGATCCGACAGGATCAACCAACCCTCGCCGCCCGGCACCAGATGGGCCGCGAGGCCGCGCAGGAAACCGCGCAGCATGGCGCTCTCCGGATCGTAGACCGCCTGCTCGAGCGGCGAACTCGGGCGCGCCGGAATCCACGGCGGGTTGCAGACGACGAGCGCGGCGCGCCCTTCCGGAAACAGGTCGGCCTCCTCGACATCGACGCGCGCCGACAGCCCGAGGCGCTGCAGATTCTCGCGCGCGCAGGCCAGCGCCCTGGCGTCGCGGTCGGTTGCCACCACCTTCGCGATGCCGCGGCGCGCGAGCACCGCGGCCAGCACACCTGTGCCGGTTCCGATGTCGAACGCGAGGTCGCAGCTCGCCAGCGCAGCAGGCAGCGGGGCCTGCGCCAACAGCGCGACGTATTCACTGCGGGTCGGCGCGAACACGCCATAGTGAGGATGGATTCGTCCTCCGGCGGCGGGGATATCGATGCCCCTGGAACGCCACTCGTGCGCGCCGACGATGCCCTGCAATTCGCGCAGCGACACGACCGCAGACCCCTGCGTCGAGCCGGATCCCGCAGTGCCGTAGGCTGCTGCGCACGCCGACCGGAGGTCGGGCGCACGGCGTAACGCGATGCCATAGTCCGCTTCGATTTCCACCAGCAGCATGCCCAGTGTGCGCGCCCGCTGGGCGCGCGACTGGCGCTGGCGATGGAAGACATCGGCGAGTACCGCGGATCCGGTCGATGCCTCTTTTTTTCCGGCGATGCGGTGACGGCGGTCGGCGCGGCTGGCGAGGGAGGTGAGCATCTGGCGCGCGTTCTGGAAGTCCCCTCGCCACAGCAGCGCGATACCCTGGCAGGCATGGCCGTACGCTTCGTCGGCGGTGAGGCGATCATCGACGACGATCACGCGCTCCGGCGGCGGCGCGCCGCGCTCGGAACGCCAGCGCGCCTCGCGCGGGCCACCCGTCTCGCTCCAGTGAACCCGCGGATATTCAGACATGCGGGCGCCCGTTGCCGGCGTCGGCGTGGCCCGGTGCAAGCCGCGACGCGTTCAGAACATTTCGTCGCGGCGCAGGTAGCGCCACTGACCCACCGGCAAACGACCCAG
>JAYTNX010000081.1:0-13299 GCA_043748075.1 Pseudomonadota bacterium | reverse complement strand
TCGACGCGAGCGCTGTGCAGGCCGACTCGGCGCCGGCGCCAGGCGCGACGGCATTCGCTGGCGTTCCAGCCTGCGCCGACACTTGGGCCTGGGCCTGGGCCCGCGCCTGGGCCTGGGCCCGCGCCGGCCCGAGGAACGCCAGCGCCGCGAGTGCCGCCAGAATCAGCGCCGCGATTCGTTCCCGCCGCGGATGGCCGGGCAGTTTTGGGACCATGGAGTTCTCCGGTTGGCCGGTCTTGGCTAGAAATCGACAGACTCGACGCAGCGTCGGAATGGCTCGAGACCGCGCCACAACAGGAACAGCGACAACGGCGCGGCGATCGCCGCGACCACCATGATGGAGCGGCCCACCGCCAGGTCGTCATTGAAGAGGCGATCGGTGAACAACGCGACGACCGTCGGCCCGAGGCCGATGCCCGCCAGGTTCAGGAAAAAGAAGTAGATTGCCGTGACCTGTGCGCGCATCTGGTTCGGCGTGATCTCGGTCAGTGCGGCGCCCGCTGCGCCATAAGGCATCGCGCCCGCGAAGCAGAATGCGGCGAACGCGACCAGGCAGGCCTCGGCAGTCGCCAGCTGCGGCGCGATCAGCCCGGCGGGCAGCATCAAGGCGGAGGACACGATGCCGACCATCAGGTTGGCGTCGATGCGACCGCGCCGCGCGAACCAGCCGCTGAGGAAGCCGCCGGAAATGACGCCGGCTGAACCGCAGACCAGCAGGATCGGGCCGTAGCGCAGGCCGACGTCGGCCGGCGTCCAGCCGAAGGTGCGAATGAAGAACGTCGGGATCCAGGCCTGGGCGCCGTTCCAGAGCAGGCTGGCGGCGGCGAACCCCGCGACCAGGTATCCATAGGCACCCAGACGCGCACGCAGATAGGCCAGCACGTCGCGCACCGGCATCGCCGCGCCGCGCTTGCCGTCGCCGAGGTCGGTGCGCGATGGCTCGCGCACCGTCAGCATCAGCAATGCGACCACCAGGCCCGGCAGTCCGACGAACAGGAACACGACCTGCCAAGGCTCGAAATGCCCGAGCACGGGCAGGTTCATCGGCTTGACGCTGGCGATCACGGCCCCGCCGATCATCAGCGCGAGCCCGGCACCGAGGTAGATTGCCGAGGTATAGACGCTCAGCGCGCGGGTCAGCGCCGGTCCCTTGAAATAGTCACCGAGCACTGAATAGGCGGCCGGCCCCAGCGCCGCCTCGCCGACGCCGACGCCGACGCGCGCCAGGAACAGCTGGCCGAAGTTGCGCGCGAAACCGCACAGCGCCGTCATCAGGCTCCAGACCACGATGCCCGCGGTGATGATCCGGGTGCGATCGTAGCGATCCGCCAGCCGCGCGATCGGGATGCCCAGCACCGTATAGAAGAGCGCGAAGGCCAGCCCGTGCAGCAGGCTGATCTGCGTATCACTGATCTGCAGAGTCTCGCGGATCGGCTTCACCAGCAGCGTCAGGATCGTGCGATCGACGTACGAGACGGTGTAGGCGAGGATGAGTATCCCCACCACGTACCAGCCATAGGCGCTGCCCGCGACGGGTTTCGACGAGGTCGACGGGGATGTGACGCGGCTCATGGCATCAGCTCCTGCGGCGTGGGATTTTCTTGAAGATGCGCAGCGCGTTGTCGCGCATCAGCCGCGCGTGCGCCTCCGGGCGCAGGCCGTGCGCCGCCACCTCCGCCACCGCCCGCTCCGGGTCGATCACCGGCCAGTCGGTGCCGAACAGCACCTTGTGGCTGCCGTAGCTGTTCGCGTAGTGCACGTACTGCGGCGGCCAGTGCTTCGGGGCGTACGCGTCCCCGGCGGTGTACACGTTGTCGTGCTTCCAGCACATCGAGATCATCTCATCGGTCCACGGCACCCCGATGTGGATCCCGATCAGCGTCAGCTCCGGAAAGTCGATCGCCACCTGATCGAGCAGGATCGGCCGACCCACCGAGGGCAGGCGCCGCGCCTGGCTGTACACCAGGTTGTGGCCCACCTGCATCATGATCGGAATGTCCAGCTCCGCGCAGCGCGCGTAGTACGGGTAGATCTGCGGCGCATCGATCGGCATCGAGAACCAGTGCGGGTACCAGTGCGCGCCGACGAAACCGTCCTCCTTCACCGCGCGATCGAGCTCCTTCAGCCCCTGGACTCCGAGGCTCGGGTCAATGCCCGCCAGGCCCGAGAAACGCTCCGGGTACTTCGCGCAGATCTTCGCCACCATCGCGTACGGCATATGGAACGAGCCGCGCACCCGCAGGTCCCCGGCCCGCACCGCAATCAGCAGTGAACGCTCGATGCCGGCGCGGTCCATGCGCTTCAGGTAATCCCCGACCGACACCCCGGGACGCATCTTCGGATCCATCCGCACCTGCGCCTTGAAGCGCTCGTCCAGACCCGTCAGCCCCTTGCGCACCGCCTCCGGGGTGTACACGTTGCAGACGATGTCGATGTGGCCGTGCTTCATGTCTCAGGTGCCTCGGAAGTCGCTCGACCACGTTAGCATTCCGCCCGACTCGTCCACCGCCGGCTGCTCCGAAATGGCATCGTCATGACTGCCCGGCGGCCGTCGCGTCACCCCCGCCACCGGGCCGTGACGCAGTACCGATTCCCGCCGCTTCGCGCCGGCCGCGCCTACAGCATCCCGTCGCCGAACCGATACCGGATCAGTCCCCCGCTCCGGGTTGGCCCGCGCGTGGTTCGATGGCGAGGCGCCGCAGCGCAACCCAACGCAGGGATCCGGAACATGTCGTCACTGAGCATACGCAAGGGGACCTCGCAGCAGCGGGATCCCGTACGGGCCGCGCACGAACTCCACGACGCGATCTCCCAGCCGGGTCTGCAGCTCGCCGTCTTCTACTGTGCGGCCGACTACGATCTGCCGGCCCTGGCGCAGGCGCTGCACGCGCAGTTCGGCGACGTGAACCTGGTCGGCTGCACGACCGCGGGCGAGATCACGCCCGAGGGCTATCTCGCCGGCGCGCTGACCGGATTCAGCCTCGCCGCGCCGAACCTCGACGTGGCGACCGCCCTGATCGGCCTCAAACCCTTCGACGCCGACGGCGCCGCGCGCACCGCGGCGGGGCTGGTCGCGGCCCTGGGCGAACGCGAGGGGCTGCCGCCGGGCTCCACGGACACCTTTGCGTTCCTGCTGATCGACGGCCTGGCCATGCAGGAGGAACTGGTGGTGAGCTGCCTGCACCGGCAGCTGAACGGCATCGAACTCATCGGCGGCTCGGCGGCCGACGACACCCGCTTCGGCGCGACCTACCTCTACCACGGCGGGCGTTTCCACCAGAATGTCGCGCTGCTGAACCTGGTGCGCAGCGACATGCCCTTCGTGACCTTCCGGACGCAGCACTTCGTGCACTCGGACAAGCGCATGGTGGTGACCCGCGCCGACCCGGCGCGGCGGGTCGTGCATGACATCAACGGCCGACCGGCGGCCCGCGAGTTCGCGCGCCTCGTCGAGCTGCCGCTGACCGAGCTGACGCCGATGATCTTCGCAACCCACCCGGTGGTGGTGCGGGTCGGCGGCCAGTACTACCTGCGCTCGATCGCCCGAGTCAATCCGGACGAGAGCCTGACGTTCTTCTGCGCGATCGACGCCGGCATCGTGCTGACGATCGCCCGGGGCGTCGACATGGTCGCGAACCTCGAGCGGGCGTTCGACGACGTGCAGGCCGCCATCGGGCCACCGCAGCTGGTGCTGGGTTGCGACTGCATCCTGCGGCGGCTGCAGACCGAACGCGATGGCATCAAGGATCGCGTCGGCGAGATCTTCGCCCGCAACAACGTGATCGGCTTCGCCACCTACGGCGAGCAGTTCAATTCGATGCACGTCAACCAGACCTTCACCGGCATCGCCATCGGCAGCCGCGGCTGAGCCGATGGCCAGCTCGCCTCCCCAACCGCGCGACGATGCCGCCGAACTCGAGCGGCTGAGACGGCGATGCGCCGAGCTGGAGGACGCCCACTCGACCCTGGCCGCCGTCAACGAGCGGCTGATGGACCGGGTCGAACGCGACATGGACATGCAGGGCAACTCGTTTTCGCTGTTCCAGACGGCGATCTCGCTCGAGAGCACAGTCAACCAGCGCACGGCCGCCCTGACCCAGGCGATGCATGAACTGGAAAAGCGCAATCGCGAATTGCGGGCCTCGAACGAGGCAGCCGAGGCGGCGAGTCGCGCCAAGTCGGCGTTTCTCGCCACCATGAGCCACGAGTTGCGCACGCCGATGAATGGTGTGGTGGGCATGACCGAACTGCTGCTGCACGGCAACCTCGCTCCGCCGCAACGCCGCTCGGCCGAACTGATCCGCCGCTCTGCCCTGTCCCTGCTGCGGATCCTCAACGACATTCTCGACTTCTCCAAGATCGAGGCGGGCCAGCTCGAGACCGAGTCGCTGTCGTTCGACCTGCGCCGCACCGCCGATCATGCGGTGTCGGTGCTGCAGCCGCAGATCGGCGCGAAGCGGCTGCAGCTGCGCATGGACTGGCCCGAAGACCTGCCGACCGCCGTCGTCGGCGACCCGACCCGCTTCGCGCAGATCGTCACCAACCTGGTCGGCAACGCGATCAAGTTCACGGCGTCCGGCGCCGTCACCGTGCGCGCGCGGCTGGCGGAAGAAAACGGTCACGGCCTGAAATTTCACTTCGAGGTCGAGGACACCGGCGTCGGCATCGCCCCCGAGGCCGTGTCGCGGCTGTTCCAGCCGTTCACGCAGTCCGACAGCTCGATCACGCGCAAGTACGGGGGCTCGGGGCTGGGGCTGGCGATCGTCCGGCGGCTCTGCCAGCTCATGGGGGGCGACTGCGGCGTGCGCAGCGCGCCCGGCCGGGGATCGACGTTCTGGTTCGACCTGGCCTTGAAGCGCGATCCGATGGGCGCTTCCGCCGCGCCCACCGGCGTCTTCCAGGTGCTGCGCCCACGCCGTGTCGGCGGCGCGGCCGGGCTGAACGTCCTGCTGGTGGAGGACAACCTGATCAACCAGGAAGTCACCCTCGGCATGCTCGAATTGATCGGCGCGCGCGCCAGCGTGGCCGACAACGGGCTGCGCGCCCTGGAGATGCTGACCATGCCGCACGAGTTCGATCTCGTCCTGATGGACTGCCAGATGCCGGAGATGGACGGACTCGAGGCCACCCGCCGGACGCGGATCTTCGAGGCAGCCAACGGCGCCCGCGTACCGATCGTCGCGCTGACGGCCAACGCCATGGTCGGCGACCGCGACCAATGTCTCGAAGCCGGCATGGACGACTTTCTCAGCAAGCCGTTCCAGCTGCGCGAACTCGCCGCGGCGATCAACCGCTGGTGCCCGCAGCATGCGCTGCCGTCCACCGACTCGCTCAAGGGGATGTCCGCGTGACGACTTCGAATCACGCGTCGACGTTATCGTCCGCGAGCGCCGGGACCGCTGCCACGACGGAACTCGATCCCCAGCAAATCGCGATGCTGCGCGGATTGCGCAAGGGCAGCTTGCTGCCGGTGCTGTTGCGCACCTATCGCGACCAGCTGCCCCCGCAGCTCTCTTCCATGGCTACCGCCGCCACCGCCGGTGACCTCGCCACACTCGGCGCGGTCGCGCATTCACTGAAGTCGGCGAGCTACAGCATCGGCGCGAACCGGATGGGCGACCTGTGCACGGCCATCGAGGCCGGCGCGCGCCAAGGCGACCCCGCCGCGGGCCCGCGGCAGTGCGCAGCACTGTCCGACGCCTGGGCGCGGTTGCGCCCCGAGCTCGAAGGGTATCTCGTCTCGTGAGCCCGGCGACGCCGAGCGACCCCGCCCAGTACTGCGTCCTCGTCGTCGACGACGACGACACCGTGCGCCTGCTGATCGGCGGCGTGCTGGAGGACGGCGGCTATCGGGTGATGACGGCGCACGATGGGGCCGAGGCGCTGGCCATCTATGCCGCGCAGCACGTCGACTGCATCGTCACCGACGTGAACATGCCGAACGTCAACGGCTTCGAGCTGTGCTCGCGGGTCCGCGCGATGCCCGGCGGCGAGCGCGTGCAGGTGCTGTTCCTGACCGGGTTGAACGACTACGAATCGATCCAACAGGCCTACGAAGCCGGCGCGAACGACTTCTCCCACAAGCAGATCAACCCGATGCTGCTGCTGGAGCGCGTTCGCTTCCTGCTGCGCGCGAAGCAGATGCAGGACGACCTGCGGCTGAGCGAAAAGCGGCTCTCCTACGCGCAGCGCCTGGCGATGCTCGGCCACTGGGAGCGACACGCCGACGGGCGCACGATCGCGGTGTCACCGGTCGTTTGCGAATTGCTGCAGGTTGCCGAGCCGGACGCGCTCGACTGGCAGGCGCTGTGCGAGATGGTGCACCCGGAGGATGCCGCGCAGGTACGCGCGACGATGCAGCAGGCGACCGCGCGCGGCGGGCCGTTCCAGCTCGAGCACCGGCTCACCGGCCGTCGAGGCGCACGCCGCGTACTGCGTCACCAGGGCGAGGTGTCGACCCCGGAGGAAGGCGGGCCGCCCGTGATCCGCAGCACGGTGCAGGACGTGACCGAGGTGCGCGCGCAGGAAGACCGGATCCGCTTCCTCGCCTTCCACGACCCGCTCACTGCGCTGCCGAACCGTGAGTCCGCGTCACGAATGATCGACGACTCGATCCGCCGCGCGGCCGTCGCCCGCAGCCACGTCGCCGTGTTCGCGCTGTCGCTCGATGATTTCGACCGGGTGGCCAGCTCGATGGGCCGCAACCTCTGCGACGCGGTGTTGAAGACCATCGGCGGGCGCATGCGCACGCAGTTGCGCGGCCTGGATGGCGTGGCCCACGGCGCGGCGCGCGACGACGAGATCGGTTGCGTCGTGGCGCGGGCCGACAGCGACAAGTTCCTGTGCGTGGTGAGCAACCTGGCGCACGGTGACGCGGCCATCGCGATCGCCGAGCGGCTGCAGCGGGCAGTGGCCAATCCGCTGGCGATGGGCGACACCGAACTGACGCTCAGCGCCTCGGTCGGCATCAGCCTCTATCCGGAAGATGGCGCGACGCCGAATGAGCTGATCGACCACGCCTTCGCCGCGCTGACGGACACCAAGGGTCAGAAAGGCGCCCGGCAGTTCTTTGCCAACGAGATCAGCAACCGCGCACGCGAACGTCTGACGCTCGAGGCCGAGTTGCGCGTGGCGCTGCAGGAGCGGCAGTTCGAGCTCTTCTACCAGCCGCGGATGTCGATCGCCGAAGGTCGCCTCAGCGGTGCCGAGGCGCTGGTGCGGTGGCGCCACCCGGTTCGCGGCCTGGTGCCCCCCGGCCAGTTCGTGCCGCTGATGGAGGAAGTGGGGCTGATCGTGCCGCTCGGCAACCTGGTGATCGACCTGGTGGCGCAGCAGGCCGCACACTGGCGACGGCGATTCGGACCGCAGTTCCGCATTTCCTTCAACGTCTCGCCGGTGCAGTTCGCGGCGGTGGACCTGGTGACCGAGATCGATCGCGCCGTGACGCGCGCCGGCGCGGATCATCGCAGCCTCGAGGCCGAGATCACCGAGAGCGCGATGATGGCCCAGCCGGAGATCGTGATCCGCACCATGCAGGCGTTCCGCGATCGCGGCATGCGCCTCGCGCTCGACGATTTCGGCACCGGATACTCGTCGCTGAGCTACCTTCGCAAGCTGCCGCTGGACGTGCTGAAGATCGACCGCAGTTTCGTCATGGAAATCGGCCTCTCGACGAACAGCAATTCACTCGTCAACGCCATCGTATCGATGGCGGAGGCGCTCGGCCTGACCTGCGTGGCCGAAGGCATCGAGGAAGAGCGGCAATTGCAGTTCCTCGGCGCCAACCGTTGCCAGGAGGTGCAGGGCTACCTGATCGCCCGCCCGATGCCGGTGGCGGAGTTCGAGCGCTGGGTGCCGCCGACGTGGCAGGCCGCGCCGCTCGAGTCGATGACCGCGTGAGCCGGGGCCGCGCTGCGTCAGCGCTGTTCCGGGTGCTTCCGCAGTGCGTCGCCTTCATGGCAATGCAACGGCAACCCCCTCGCGGCGGCTGTCCGCGCCGCCGACCAGGCGACCATCGGCACCGAGCATGATGGCGTGCAGGCCGGAGCCCTCGCCGCCCCGCCCCTCGCTGAACGTGTGGCCCATCGCCTTCAGCGCCGCCACCAGCGAGGGATCCATGCGCGAGGCCTCGGCGACCACCGGACCGCGGGCGACGACGTTGGGCAGTTCGATGGCCTGCTGCGGAGTCAGGCCCCAGTCGAGCACGCCGACGATGACCTTGGAGACATAGCCAATGATTGCGTTGCCGCCGGGCGAGCCGACCGCGAGGCGGAAGGCACCCGCCTCGAACACGAGGGTCGGCGACATCGATGAGCGCGGCTTCTTCTGCGGCGCCGCGGCGTTCGCGATCGGCTGCCCCTGGGCATCCACCGCCTGGAACGAGAAATCGGTGAGCTGGTTGTTGAGAAAGAATCCGCCCGCCATGCGTTGCGAACCGAACGGCGCTTCGACCGTGGTGGTCATCGAGACCACGTTGCCGCGAGCATCCACGACGACGAAATGGCTGGTGCCGTACTCGGGCCCGGTGCCGTCTGTTCCGCGGCGCTGCGCACCCGGGGGTTGGCCGGCCTCGACGCGTTCCATGGCGCGCCGCTCGTCGATCAGCGCGGCGCGGGCGCCGAGATAGCCGCGGTCGAGCAGGCCGGCGATCGGCACCTGCACGAAGCGATCGTCGGCGACGTACCGGTCACGGTCGGCATAGGCCAGGCGCTGCGCCTCGATGACGCGGTGCCAGCCCAGCGCGGTGGTCGGACCCGACGCCGCGAGGTCGAAGTGCTCGAGGATGCCCAGTATCGACAGCACCGCGATGCCACCGGAAGACGGTGGTCGCATGCCGCAGACCAGATAGACCCGGTAGCCTCGACACACCGGCTCGAGTCGCTGCGGACGATAGGCCTTCAGGTCGTCGAGGCTCAGCGACCCGGGCAGCGGCGCGCGGGTCGCCGCCGCGATGATCTGCGCGGCAACCGGCCCCTCGTAGAAACCCTTCGGCCCCTCGGCCGCGATCCGCCGCAGGGTCGCGGCATACGCGGAATTGCGCAGTCGCGTACCGACGGCAAGCGGCGTCGTGCCGTCGCCCGTGAGGTAGCCGGCGGCATCCGGCGCGAGCGCGCCGCGGCCCATGCCGATCAGCGCGTTCAACCGCGGCGAGACATTGAAGCCCGACTCGGCCAGCGCGATGGCGGGTTGCCAGGCCGCGGCCCACGGCCGCCGCCCCTGCTCGCGGTGCACCTGCGCGAGCATCGCCACGACGCCGGGCACGCCGATCGAGCGCCCGCTCTTGACCGCGTCGAAGAAGCGCAGCGGCTTGCCGTCGGCGCCGAGGAACATGTCCGCTGTCGCGCCCCGCGGCGCCACTTCCCGGCCGTCATAGGCGAAGACGTCGCCGCTGGCCGCTTCGAAATACATCATGAACGCGCCGCCGCCGATACCCGACGATTGCGGCTCCACCAGGCCGAGCACGGCCTGGATCGCGATCGCCGCATCGGCCGCCGAACCACCGGCGCGCAGCGACGACAGGCCGGCCTCCACCGCGAGCGGATTCGCCGCCGCCACCATGGCACCGGAACGCCAGCGGCGGACAGGGCTCGCCTCGGGTGCGCCGGGACGACCCGCCACGCGAACCGGACTTTCCGCCGGCACCCTGCCGGTCGTCTTGCCCGGTGCCGATGCGGTCGCAGTGTCGCGCGTGGGCGCCCGATCGCCGATCGCGCTGCACGCGGTCGCCGCCAGCGCGAGCGACAGCAATACGCCACGTCCGGCGCGGAAACGGCCGCGCCAACCGGCCTCGTGGCCCTTCACGGCAGCGGCGAGACGCCGAACAGCGCCTCGTGCAATGCCGCGACGGACGCCACGTAAACCATCAGGCCGAGTCCGACGGCGACCAGGTCGTTGGCGCCCATCGACGGCGCGCGGGCAAACGGCCGCGCCGCACGGCGCTTCAGCGAAATCCGCTCCGCGACCGCCCAGGCGAGCAGGCCGCCGAACAGCACGGCGTCGGCGAGCATGCCGTTGGCCAGCAGATGGGCGGTCGCCCAGAGCTTGAGCGCGAGCAACATCGGATGCTTCGCCGCGCGACTGATCCTTCCCGGCAGATAGGTGGCGATCAGCAGGGGAAACACCGGCAGCATCAGCACCAGCGCGACATGCCGCGTCCAGGCGGGTGGCACCCACAGCACCACCGGTGCCTGGCGTGCGGCCGAGTAGCCGAGGATCAGCAGCACGAAGCCGACCAGCGACACGACCGCGTAGAGCCCCTTCCACGACGGCTCGCCGAGACGCGCAGCCATGCCCTCGCGCCAGCGCGGCGCGACGATCGACACAGAGTGCGCGCCGACGAACAACAGCATTCCGACCAGCAGCAGCGTCATCGCGACGCCCTACCAGGGCTGAACTTCGCCGCCATAGCGGATGAACGTGCCGGACTGTTCGGGGGTGAGGCCGGCGATGACCTTGCGCATGCCCTCGACGCTGACCTTGACGTCGACCGTGCCCGGCATGGTGATGCCTCGGGCGGCATAGCCCTGCGTATCCACCTGTCCCGGGGAGAGGCAGGCGACCAGGATGCCGCGCGCCTTCAGGTCCTGGGACAGCGACAGCATGATCATGTTCAGCGCCGCCTTGCTGGCCTTGTACCAATAGCCGCCCGGCATGCCGCCGCCCTTGACGCCGAACGAGCCCGCCAGCGACGACACCGCGAGGATCTTCTTCTGCGTACCGGCTTCGACGTTGCCGATCAACGCTTCGATGACCTGGATCGGGCCGTGCGCATTGAGCTCCATCAGGTACGCGAAGCGATCGTGCGCCAACTTGCCGAAGGACTGGCCGCGGAACTGGTCGGTGTCGCCGGCGTTGCTGATCAGCACGTCGATCGGCACGCCCGCCAGCCGCGCCTTCAATGCGGCGATGCTGGCGGCATCGACCACGTCCAGCGCCTCGAGCCGCAGGTGGCGCCGCCGCGCCGCGAGCTCGACGAGGTTCTTGGCCTCCTGCGGCTTGCGCGCCGTGGCGATGACCGTCCAGCCCGCCTCGGCATACTGCCGCACGAACTCGAAGCCGATGCCGCGACTCGCGCCCGTGACCAGCACGGTGCCGGGCGGGCGAGCTGCGTCGGCGGCCAGCGCGGCGTTCGGTGTCGCGGCAGCCGCAGCGAATGCGGCAACCAGCCACCCGCACATCAGGACTCTGCGCAATGGGTTCATCGAAAGCTCCTGTGAGGAATACTGCGGCTCGTGACCCGGCCCGCGACGGCAATGCCGCTCACGCGAGCGACAGATGGATCGACGGCAACGCCAGACCCGGGTTGTCCATCCAGCCGCGCACGCGGGGTGCGACCAGCCGGTGCGCGACGCCAGAATACAGTGGCACCACCGGGTAGTCCCGCAACAGCAGTGCCTCGACCTCGAGATAGCGTTCGGCCCGCGCGGTCGGGTCGGGCTGGCGTTCCGCGAGGTCGATCAGCCGATCGGCCTCGGGGTTGGCGTAGCCCATGTAATTGAGGAAGGAATCGCTGCGGAAACGGCCGATGAAACTGGTGGCGCTCTGCACCACGGAGAACGGCTCGTAGTCCATCAGGTCGAAGTCGTGCTGCGACAAGGCGACATTGTAGGCGCGCGATTCGAGGCCGCGCGCCTCCACCGGCAGCCCGAGCGGCGCCCACATGGCGTTCAACGCCAGGAAGGTCCGCTGCGTCAGCGGATTGGCGGAGAAGATGGCCACCAGCCGCTGTGGCCGGGTGCGATCGATGCCGGCCTCGCCCAGCAGCGCGCGCGCGGCCGCGAGGCGGCGGGCCATCGGCCAGGCGGCATGCGCCGGCACAGCATGCCGCGGATAGTCGGCGACCGCCTCTGGAACGACACTCTCGGTGGCGCGTTCCCCGAGCCCGCGCACGCGGGCCGCGAGCAGTTCGCGATCCACCGCCAGCGCCAGCGCGCGGCGCACGCGCGGATCGCGCAGCGCACCGCGACGGGTGTTGAGCCCGACCCAGCCGCCGCCATAGAACGGCACCGAGCGCAGCGCAGCCGGCCATTCGCGACGCGCGATCGCCAGCTGCGAGCCCTCGCTCAACTGCGCAACGTCGAGACCGCCGGCGCGAAACAGCCGCAGTCGGGTCGCGTCGTCGATGCCCATGATCCACTCGAGTCGCGTCGCAGCACGCGGGAACGCGGCGGCCGCGTGGAACGCCGAGTTGCGCAGCAGCGCGAGCGTGCCGCCCTGCGCCCAGTCGCGGGGCAGCCAGGCGCCATTGACGACGATCGTCGGCGGCTTCGCCCAGTCGCGACCGCGCTGCTCGATCAGGGCCACCGGCACGACGTAGGCAACGGCCGCCAGCTTGAGGAAGTCGGTGTCGGGGTGTTCCAGCGCGACCACCACGCGCCCCGCATCGGGCGCGGCAACGCCCAGCGAATCGGGCCCGCTTGACCCGAGCCGCAGCGCACGCGCGCCGCGGATCGCGTCGTAGCGATAGCCGAGCAGGGCCGCCGTGGCCGGCGCCAGCAGGCGACGAAACGACGCGACGACGTCCGCAGCGGTCAGCGGCTGTCCGTCAGACCATCGCAGGCCACGGCGCAGGATGAACTCGTAGCGCAGCCCATCCGGAGACACGCTCCAGCGCTCGGCGCAACCCGGCACCAGCGCGCCTCGCGCATCGACGGCCGTGAGTCCGACGAACAGGTCGGCGGCGATCTCCATGTCGGCCGCCGAGATCGGGCGGTGTGGATCGAGGCTGGTCAGGTTGCCGCCGCGGGCGCGGCGCAGCGTGCCGGGAGCTTCGCTGCCGCCCGCCGCCGCGACCCCCGCGACGCCCGCGACGCCCGCGACCCGCGCGAGTGTGGCGAGGCCAGCGCCGAGAAACTGTCGTCGTCGCAGCGTCGGCACGCGCGTCCCGCTAGCCGATGGCGTCGCCGGGCGGCGGCGGCGCTGACGGCGCCGCGTCCTCGCCC
This sequence comes from Pseudomonadota bacterium, assembly GCA_043748075.1. GTDB lineage: Bacteria > Pseudomonadota > Gammaproteobacteria > Steroidobacterales > Steroidobacteraceae > UBA964. The sequence continues at coordinate 358 of JAYTNX010000081.1, read as the reverse complement.
GCGTCGACCGGGCGCGCCTGCGCGCGGCTGAGCAGCAGCGCACCAATCGCGGCGAGCACCGCGGAACCGATGAAGGGCGCCGAAGCCCCGACGTTGAAATACAGGGGACCCGACAACGCAGGCCCGACGATGCGGCCGGCGCTGCTCGCGGCGTTGAACAAGCCCATCACGGCGCCGCGATTGCGCGGCTCGGCCTCGAACGACACCAGGCTGGTCACCGAGGGCAGGAACAGGCCGTTGGCCAGACCGAAGACCGCAATGCCGAACCACACCATCCAGACTCGAGTTGCCAACGCGAAGATCAGCAGACCGGCCGTGATACCGACGATCGAGGCGATCGCCACCGGCTTCTCGCCGA
>JAYTNX010000080.1:0-30116 GCA_043748075.1 Pseudomonadota bacterium | reverse complement strand
CGATCGACCGACGCATCGAAGCGGGTGATGTCGTGGAAGTACCAGCGCTTGGGTCGCGGGCGGTGCGAGAACGCGCGCCACAGCATCGCCGCGGCGTTTGCCGGCAGGGCGATCACGTCGGCCACCGGCGGAATGTGCAGGCGATTGGCGAGGAAGCGGCTGAAGCTCAGCGGTGCGACGTAGACCTTGCGGTCCGGCAGCCGATGGAAGAGGCGATTGATCAACCCGAGGGAGTTGGGATTTGCGCCAATCTCGACGACGACGGGGTTGGACTCGAACACCGCCATGTTCAGCCAGATGCCGAGGCCACTGCCGTCCAGCTCGGGCTGCACCATGATGTCCATCAGGGACAGCGCATCGACCGTCTCCGTTCCGTTGGCGAGGCGGATCCTTTCCGCACCGATCATGCCGAGCACCTTGCCGCCGGCGACGACGACCAGGCAGCTGCCCTGGGCATCCGCGCGCCCTTCGAAGTCGTAGCGCCACTGGAGGTAGCGGGAATCGTTCCAGGTCAGGTTCTCGCCGATCACGCGGCGGCGCAGCTCGAGCACGCCGGGCAGATCGGCCAGCGTCGCGGGACGGAAATTCTCGGCGAGCTGAGGGGCACGCAGGCCGAGGGCGCGCGAGACGAGGGTAGACGTCTTCGCGAACGACGGCGTGTTGGCCTTCATCGGAGGGGGCGGACAGGCTGCCGGTCAGTCCGCCAGCGCTCCATACTTGCGCAGCAACTGGAGCACGTCGTCGATGCGGGTCATCCGCTTCGACTCGTCGGCGGACAGCTCGATGCCGAAGCGTTCATCGAGCTCCGCCATCAGGGTCAGCGCGCCCATGGAGTCCCAGCCCGGTATGTCGTCGCGCGCGACGTCGGGCCGCAGGCTGGCGACGGGCTCCTCGAACGCGTCGGAGAGCATCGTGAAGGCCTCGGATGTCGTGATCTTTTGCATGATTTGCACGGGTTCCGCCGTTTCAGTGCAGAGTGTAACCGCCGTCGACGACGAGGTCGGCGCCGGTGATCCAGGTGTTTCGAGGGTCGAGCATGAACGCGGCGGCGCGCGCCACGTCCTCGGGCAATCCGGTGCCGAGCGGATGCATCGCGACGATCTTTGCCCACTGCTCGGCACTCATGCGGGAGTTGCTGGCGTCGGTCATCTCGGTGCGGACCAAGCCCGGCGAGAGGCAGTTGACGCGCAGCTTGCGCGGCGCGAGTTCCAGCGCCATCGCGCGGGCCGCCGCGACGATCGCACCCTTGCTGGCACAGTAGCCGACCTGGCCCGGGGCGCCCACGTGGGCGTAGATCGACGCGATCCAGAGCATGCTGCCGCCGCGCTCGTCGAGCACGTCGCGCCGCGCGAACGCGCGCAGCAACTCCGCGCCGGCGATGAAGTTCAGGTCGAACATCGCGCGTAGTCGTTCAGGCTTGCTCGAAGCCAGCGGCAGGGTTTGCACCACCCCGGCGCAGTGGACCAGGCCGTAGAGCCGGCCGAGCCGGCCGGCGAGCGCGGCGATCGCCGGCCCGATGTCGTCGTGGCGGGTGAGGTCGATGATGCAGAGTTCGCTCCGCGACAGGTCGCCGGCGAGCCGTGCGGTCTCCTCGAGGTTGGCCTGGCGCCGGCCGAGCAACACGACCCGCGCGCCGCGGCGCACGAGTTCGATCGCGATGCCGCGGCCGATGCCGGAGGAGGCACCCGACACCACGATCCAGCGACCGTCGTAGTCGTCGGCCGCGGCACTCATGCGCGTGCCACCGAGCCGGAATACTCGCCGTGCAGCAGCGGCGCACCGCGGTCGATGCGGGCCAGCGCCGAGCCCCAGGAGAGGCCCACGCCGTAGCCCAGCATCATCACGCGCATCGAATCGGCATCGCCGCGCACCGCGCCCTGCGTCAGCGCCAGCGCGACCGACGGGCCGCCGCTGTTGCCGAACCGGTCGAGCACGAACGGTACGCGGCCGTCGGGCAGCCCGCACTTCTTCGCCAGGTGCTTCATGATGAAACGATTGGACTGGTGGAACAGATACCAGTCGATGTCGGCGACCTCGAGCTTCGCGAAGGCCAGCGTGTCGCGGATCATCGGCGGCACGCGCTTGATCGTGAAGTTGAAGATCGCACCGCCGTCCATGAAGAGAAAGCGGTCGCGGGTGTTCGCAGGATTGCGGTCGCGGAAGCCGCCGCCGCGCATGATCAGGCCATCATAGCCGCTGCCGTCGGTCTGCAGGCAGAACACGGCGCCCGACTCCGGCGCGTCGCACGCCTCGAGCGCGGTCGCGGATCCCGCGTCACCGAACAGCAGAGTCGTCGCGTGGTCTTCCGCGCTCGGGAAGCGGCTCGGTGTCTCGCCGTGCAGCATCAGGATGCGCCGGTGGCCTCCCGCCTTGAGCATGGCGGAGGCGAGATACAGGCCGTACGGATATCCCGAGCAGCCCAGGCCGACGTCGAACGCGGCGCACTGGTCGCTGAGCCCGAGCCATTTGTGGACCATGCAACTCGAGGAGGGGAGGAAATAGTCGGGCGACTGGGTGACGAGGATCAGTCCCGTCACCGAATCGCTTTCCCAGCCCAGCTCGGCCATCAGGCGCGAGGCGGCCTCGAAGCACAGGTCGGTGGCGGTGACGCCGTCGTCGACGACATGGCGGAACTGTACGCCTGCCATCGCGACGACCTTGCGGACCTCGTCGGCGCCGTAGTCCTTACCGCATTCGATGTTGTCGATGCGGCGCGGCGGCACGCAGGTGCTGACACCCGCGATCCGGAAACCGTCGACCTTCGAGAGACTCATCGTTGCGCTCGCCTGGTGTCGCGGACTCAGGCCGGGATCAGTGGAAGCCCGGCACCGGCACCGCGAGTTGCGGGGCGAGATGCAGATACGCGGTGGTGCGGCGCTTGGCGCGGATGTTTTCGTAGATCGCGTTCGCGGCAGCTTCGTCGCAGCCCAGTGCGGCGGCCAACTCGCTGGCTGGACGGTTCTCGTTCAGGTGCCAGAGGGCGAGATCCATCTGCGGATACGGCAGCTTGAAGTAGAACTCGTCCTGGCCCTGCGCCAGGCTGAAGGTGTCCGTGGTCGGCGTCGTCGTCGTGACCGCCTCGGGCAGCCCGAGGTGGCGCGCCATCGCATAGACCTGCGTCTTGTAGAGATGCGCGATCGGCTTGACGTCGGCCGAGCCGTCGCCGTTCTTGACGAAAAAGCCCTGGTCGTACTCGAGCCGATTCGGCGTGCCGGTGCAGGCGTAGTTCAGCCGGTCGGCGTGGTAGTACTCGAGGTTCTTGCGGATGCGCTGCTTGAAGTTGGTCGCGGCGACGATCTGCAGGTAGTCGGGCGCGGGCAGGCGCTTCTCGTGGCGGTTGCCCTGCGGGTCCTCGGCGACGACCTTGGTGATGCTCACGCGGCCGCCCATCGCGTCTGAAATCGCGAGCTTGAACTTCCAGCCGGGACCGTAGCCGGGCACCGCGCGGCGTAGTGCCTCGTCCTGCGACGCATAGCAGCCGATCGCCTCGAGCGTGGGTGCGATGTTCTGCAGCGTGTACGGCACGCCGAGGTGCTCGGCCAGCATCGTGCCGAGCTGCGAGCTGGCGCTGGAGGAGTCGCGCTCCGGCAGCAGCAGGCCGAACACACGGTCCTTGCCGAGCGCGCGGACGGCCAGTGCCGCGCAGCACGAGCTGTCGATGCCACCCGACATCGCCACCACCATGCCGCGGCGGTTCAGCACGTCGAACACGAGGTGCCGCAGCCGTTCGCAGATGCGGTCGGCTTCGGCGGTGTAGTCGATCTGGGGCAGCGTCGCCATCGAGGGAGGCTCCAGGTCAGGCCGCGAGCTTGCGGCGCACGAATTCGTCGATGTTGTCGATGGTTTCGAGGTTCTCGGGAACCATCTCGTCGTCGCCGACCTTCACGCCGAAGGACGACTCGATGAAATTGACCAGTTCGAGGAAGCCGGTCGAATCGACGATCTGCAACTGCAGCAGGGAGTCGGCGTCGCCGATCTGCGTGTCGGACCCGACAAGGAAGTTCTGTTCAACGTAGCTGCGGACGGCCTGCTTGATGTCACGACTCATGGAATACGACCTTGGGCTTGCGAGGGCGCTTACGGGCGCGTGGAGTTATAGGGGCTAAGTTTCTAATTTTGCCCGGAAATCCCTTCAGCCGCGAGGTCGCGGCCGACATAAGATCTCATGTCCGGTGGGAGGCGGCGGGGCGCGATGGCAAAACTGCTAAACGCGTCTCGCGACGGCCGTTTCGGGTGTCGCGCAGGCCGACTTGGCAACGAACTCCTGGTGCAGCATCTGGGTGGACAGCACGGTCACGAAGGCCATGTTGTCGGCAAAACCGATGGCCGCGCCAGTGCGGCATTTCTCCAGCAGCCTGCCCACCACGACAGGGTCGAAGTAGCCGGCATCGCGGACGCGGGACGGCTCGAGGGCGTCGGCGACGTAGTCGAGCGGCTGGCCGCTCTTGAAGAAGCTCTCGCAGTCTGGCGCGCGGTAGGGCTGTTTGGTGCGGCGCACGACGCTTTTCGGCAGCCAGTCGGCGACGGCCCTGCGGAGGATGTATTTCTCTTCCAGGCCGCGGATCTTCCAGCGGGCCGGAAGGCGGCTGGCGAACTCGATCAGGCGGTGGTCGAGGAACGGGTAGCGCCCCTCGATCGACGCCGCCATGGCCACACGGTCGCCCTGGGCGTGCAGCAGGTAGCCGGTGAGCAAGGTATGGGCCTCGACGTACTGGTCGCGGGACAGGGGCGGCCAGGACGCATCGGGGCGTGGCGCCAGGTCGGCCAGGCGGGCGATCGGGTGCGCCGCGTCGATCCGGGCGCGAAAGTCGGGGGCCAGCAGGCGCAGCGTCCGGTTGGTCGTCGCCCAGCGCGGGCGATGCGCGAAGTAGGGATCGTCGGCCTGGTCGAGCGACTGGCCGAAGAAGCCGCCGGCCATGCCGCCGCGCGCGGTCGGCGAGTTGGCGAGATAGCCGTACAGCCGGCGCAGCAGCAGCGGCCGCCAGGTCGAGCGAGGCTGACGGGCCCAGAAGCGGCGGATCTTGCCTTCCTTGAAAATGTCGTAGCCGCCGAACACCTCGTCGGCGCCTTCGCCGGTCAGCACGACCTTGAAGCCGCTTTCGCGCACGCGATCGGCGAGCAGCATCAGCGGCACGCCGGCGGTTCGCACGATCGGTGCTTCGATATGCCGGATCGCGCGCGGGAAGGCGGCTCCGATGTCGCTCGATTCGATCGAGCGTCGCACGTGGTCGGTATGCAGGTGCTGCGAAACCTGGTCCTGGTACTCGCGTTCGTCGAACTCGGCGTTGGCGAAGGTGAGCGAGAAGGTTTTCAGCGGCGTGTCCGAGAAACGGCGGATCGCGGCCGTGACCGCCGAGGAATCCAGGCCGCCGCTCAGATAGGCGCCGACCGGCACGTCGGCGCGCAGCTGCAGGCGCACGCAATCGATGAACAGCTCGCGCAGCTCCTCGACCACGTCCTCGATGCGGCGCGTTTCCGGGGTGCCCGACGGCGCGAACGACCAGTCCCAGTAGCGACGCAGCTGCAGGCGGCCATCCTGCCAGGTGGCGAGGTGGCCGGGCGGCAATGCCTCGATGCCGGTGAACGGCGTACGCGGCGCGACCGCGCTCCAGAACGTCGCCACCTCGGCGAGGCCGACCGGGTCGAGCTCGGCGCGCACCTGGCCCGAGGCGAACAGGCTCTTGGCCTCCGAGCCGAACACCAGGCCGTCGCGGCAGCGGGCGTAGAGCAGCGGGCGGATGCCGACGCGGTCGCGCGCCAGCACCAGGCGCCGCTCCGTCGCGTCCCACAGCGCGATCGCGAACTGGCCATTGAGGTGGTCGACAAAGTCGAGGCCGAACTCCTCGTAAGCGTGGACGATGACCTCGGTGTCAGACTGCGTGTAGAAGCGATGGCCGGCGGCCACCAGCCGCTGGCGCAACTCGAGGTAGTTGAAGATCTCGCCGTTGAACACCACCTGGACCGTGCCGGTCTCGTTGTGGATCGGCTGGTCGCCGGTGGCGAGGTCGATGATGCTCAAGCGCGCATGCGCGAGCCCGATGCCCGGGGACTCGTGAAAGCCGTAGCCGTCGGGGCCACGATGGTGCAGCTGGCCGATCATCTGCTCGAGCAGGCGTCGCTCCGGCGTGAAGTGCGGCGCCCGTGGCGCGAAACCTGCGATGCCGCACATGGATGTCTGCCTGCCTTCCCGACCCCGTCGCAGCGTGCAATTTAACCGCTTTGCGCCTCGCGATGCAGCGAGCCCGCGTGCCGATGTGACGCGTCGCACAACGCCCCGGCAGCCCTACTGAGCCCCCGGGAGACGCGGGTCATGGTGAGCCCGGGCCGCCGGCCCCTATGATGCGCGGATTGGCCGGTGCGAGGTCGGGGCCCGTTTCGATGTTGCAGCAGTTCTTCCAGGCTTCGGCGTGTCTGCACGCGCGCAAGACGGCCGTGGTGGCCCATGGCCGCCGGCTGAGCTATGCGCAGCTCGAAGCCGAGGCCCTGCGGCTGGCCGCCGCGCTGCGTGGGCGCGGCGCACGACCCGGCGATCGCGTCGGCATGCTGCTGGGCAATTCTGCCGAGGCGGCGGTGACCGTCTGGGCGATCCTCGAGGCCGGCTGCGTCCTGGTGCCGCTGCATGCGGCCGCGCGGCGCGATGCGCTGCTGCCGGTGCTGCGCGACGCCGAGCCGCGCTGGATCGTCTCCGCGGGTGAACTGTCGGCGTCGTTCGGCGCGATTCGCGAGGGCGTTCCGGCGCTCGCCGGGCTGTTTGCCTGGGCGCCCAGGCCGGGTACGGAGGGCGTGATTGGCTGGCATTTCGCCGCGGCTGCCGCGGTGGCGGTGGTGGAGGCCGAGGCCGAGGCCGAGGCCGAGGCGGAGGCGGGCGCGGGCGCGGACGCGGCGGTAGCGGGCGACGCGGCGCTCGCCGCGCTGATCTACACCTCGGGTTCGACCGGCGAGCCCAAGGGCGTGATGCTGAGCCACGCGAACATGTGCGCCGCGGTGCGCGCGGTGAACGCCTACCTGTGCCTCGAGTCGAGCGATGTGGTGTATTCGGCGCTGCCGCTGAGCAGCAGCTACGGTCTCTACCAGCTGGTGTCGGGTCTCTGCCTCGGCGCCACGATCGTGCTGGATCGATCGTTCGCGTTCCCCGCGCGCAGCCTGGCGTTGGTAGCCGCCGAGCGCGCGACCGTGTTCGCGGGCGTGCCGACGATGTATGCCTGGATCGCGGCGGCCGCGGGCCTACAGGCCCATGACCTCTCGCAGTTGCGGGTGCTGACCAGCGCTGCGGCCTCGCTGCCGGTCGAGCATGCGCAGCGGGTTCGCGAGCGGCTGCCGCAGGCGCGGCTGTTCGTGATGTACGGCCAGACGGAATGCAAGCGCATCACGTATCTCGATCCCGAAGCGTTGGAGCGCAAGCCGGGCAGTGTCGGGCGCGGCATGCCTTTCCAGGAACTCGCCGTCGTCGACGAGGCGGGTGTGCGCGTACCGCCCGGCGGCACGGGCGAACTGGTGGTGAAGGGGCCGCACGTGATGCAGGGCTACTGGCGCAAGCCGGACGTCACGGCGCACAAGCTGCGCGGGATCGCCGGCGATGCGGCAACCTGGCTGCATACCGACGACCTGTTCCGCATCGACGAGGACGGCTACCTGTACTTCGTTGGCCGCAAGGACGACATTCTCAAGGTCGGCGGCCACAAGGTCAGTCCTCGCGAGATCGAGGAAGTGTTGTGCCAGATCGAGGGCGTACGCGAGGCGGCCGTGATCGGCATGCCGGATGCGACCTGGGGCGAAGCGGCGAAGGCCTTCCTGGTTTTGCGCGAGGGCGCGACCCTCGGGGCTGAAGACGTCACCCGCTACTGTAGCTCGCGGCTGCGCGGGTACATGGTGCCCAAAGCCGTGGTGTTCGTTCCCGACCTGCCCAAGACAGAATCCGGCAAGGTCAAGAAACGCGAGCTCGACTGAGCGACGCGCCGACGCAACCGCCGGCCCCGGTGTTGGCCCCAGTGTCGGCCCAGGCGCGGGCCCAGGTCCGCGCAGCCGCCGTGCGCGCGCCGCGCCCGCATGTCAGCTGCGCGACTTGAAGTCTTCCGGTGTCAGCTGGTGGCGGCCCAGCAGCTTGTAAAAGTCGGTGCGATTGCGTTTCGCCAGGCGCGCGGCCTGGCTGACGTTGCCGGTGGTGATCTGCAGGATCTGCGTCAGGTAGCTGCGCGTGAACTCGTCGCGCGCCTCGTCGAACGAGGGCAGGCGCCCGCCCGCGCCGCCGAGCGACTGCTGCACGAGTTCCACGGGAATGATCGGAGTCTGCGACAGCGCGACGTTCTGGCGCACCACGTTCGACAGCTGGCGGATGTTGCCCGGCCAGTCGGCCGTGGCCAGCAGCTCCACGGCCTCGGGCGCGTAGATCTTGCGCAGGCCGGTCTCGCGTGCGAGCTGCGCGAGGAAGTGGCCGACCAGCAGTGGGATGTCTTCCCGATGGCGCGCCAGCGACGGCATTTCGATATGCACGACGTTCAGCCGATAGTAGAGATCCTCGCGGAACGCGCCGGTGGCCATCAGCTGCTGCAGGTCGCGGTGGGTCGCCGAGATCACGCGCACGTTGACCGGGATGCTTTCCGTGCTGCCGACCGGGCGGATCGCGTTCTCCTGCAGCACGCGCAGCAACTTCACCTGCAGGCGCAGCGGCATGTCGCCGATCTCGTCCAGCATCAGTGTGCCGCTCTCGGCCGCCTGGAACAGGCCGCGATGCTGCTTGATGGCGCCGGTGAACGAGCCCTTCTCGTGGCCGAACAGCTCCGACTCCAGCAGATCCTCCGCCATGGCGCTGCAGTTGATCGCGACGAACGGCTTGTGCCGGCGCGGGCTCGCCTTGTGCACCGCACGGGCGAGCAGCTCCTTGCCGGTGCCGCTCTCGCCGGTGATCAGCACGCGCGCATCGGTGCCGGCGACCATGTGCGCCTGGGCCAGCCGCTCTTCCATGACGGCGCTGCGGGTGATGATCTCGCTCCGCCACTCCTCGGCGGCCTCGCTGAAGCCCGAGATGCGCAGCGCGCGCTGCACCTGGTCGAGCAGTTCCTGCTTGTCGACGGGCTTGGTCAGGAAGCCGAACGCGCCCATCTGCGTCGCCTGCACGGCATCGGGGATGGTGCCATGGGCGGTCAGGATGATGACCTTCAGGCCCGGGTAACGATTCTGCAGCTCCTTGAGGAGCCCGATGCCGTCCATCTCGTCCATGCGCAGGTCGGTGACGACGAGGTCTGGACGAAACCGGCTGGCGGCAGCCAGCGCCAGCGCAGCGCTCTCCATGGCCTCGACCTCGTAGTTCTCGGCGCGCAGCCGGATCGTGAGCAGCCGGAGCAGGCCCGGGTCGTCGTCGACGACCAGGATGCGGGCTTTGCGCTTGGGTATCTGCAGTACGGCGTTCATGGTCGTCCCTCCGGAGTGGTGGGCTGGCGGACAGTGGTCTGGCGTTCGATGTTGGCGATCGCGTCGAGCTTCGCCTGGGCGTCGTCGAGCGCCCTGCGAAGGCGCGCATTCTCTTCGCCCTCGACGGCAAGGCGACGGTTCAGGGCGGCGAGTCGCTCGCGATCGGCCCGCCCCGAGTCGTTTTGCAGTCGCCGGTTGTCGGCGGCGAGCGCGAGCTGACGGTCGATCTTCTGCAGTTCGAGAAAGGCGGCGGCGTGTTCCACCGGCGTCATCGTCTCGGGCGCCGACAGCAGTTGTCGCAACAGCTTCTGCGCCAGCGCGGGATCGGTGGAGGGATGGTTCGGCGTGGCGACGGCCAGCGCATAGCGCAGCTCGCTGGAGGGCAGCGGCGTCGCTTCGTAGTCGCGACGGATGTTGGCGAAGATCTCGGACTGCTCGGCCGGGCCGGCCTTGGCGAAGCGGTGCAGCAATTCGAGGAAGAACACCAGCGACTGAGCCTGCATCTGGTTGCGGTCCGGCACGGCGACGGGCTCGGCCATGCCGCCACGCTCGGGACTCGCCCCGACGCAGCCGGCGAGAGCGGTGAAGGCCGCGAGCAACGTGGCGCGTGCGATAGCGGGAAAAAACCGTTCAGGCTGCATGGGCCGTTTCCATCGCTGCGGACGCCTCGGCGCGCATCGGCATGCGGATACGGAAGTGGGCTCCCGCAAACTCGCCGTCGACGATCTCCACCGAACCGCTGTGCACGGTGACGAACTCCATCACCACGGAAAGGCCGATGCCGGTGCCCTTGACCGAACTGGCCGAAGGCTTGCCGGTATAGAACGCATCGAAGATGCGGGCGCGATCGTCGGTGGGGATGCCGGGGCCAGAGTCGGCGACGTCGAGCACGAACACGTCGCCGTCGGCGCGCGCGCGCACGTGGATCGAGCCGCCGCGCGGGGAATACTTGATCGCGTTCGACAACAGGTTCTCCAGGATCAGCCTCAACTTGCCGCGGTCGGCATACAGCGTGAGATCGTCCACCTTCACGTCCAGGCGCACGCGCTGGGAGAGCAGCGTGAGCTGCTGGTTCTCCAGCACCTGCTTGATCAGCGGGCGCGCGCGGAATTCCGACAGCTCGAGGCCGAGACTCTGTGACTGCCAGGCGCTGAAGGACAGGAGGTTTTCGATGAGACGCTGCAACTTGATGCCGTTGTCACGCAGGATCGCCGTCACTTCGCGTTGCCCGCTTTCCAGCTCGCCCACCGCGCCGTCCATCAGCAGATCCGTGCCCTCCCGGATATTGGCAAGCGGCGTCTTGAGTTCATGTGACATATGTCGCAGGAATCGGTTCCGCTCCTGGGCGAAATCGAGGAGCCGCTGGCGCAGCCACTCGAGCTGGCGCCCGAGGCGCTCGAGATCCAGCGGACCGGCGACGACGATGGGGTGTGAGAACGTGCCGCGGCCGAGCTCGCTGATGGCGCGATCGATCTGGCGCAGCGGCCGCCCGATCCAGAACGTCACCGCCAGCACCACGACCAGCGTCAGCGGGACGAGCAGCGCCGACTGCAGGAACAGCCGCTGCCGCGCCGCATCGGCCTGCAGGCGCAGGGCCGTGAGGTCGGTGTCGAGCTGGCGGTTGCCACCCTCGGCGACTCGGCTCGCCATCTCGTTCAGGCGCTCGAACTGCGCCAGCAGCGCGTCATAGTCGCGGGTGCCCGGGGCGGTTTCCAGCACGCCGGCGCGCAAGGTCTGCTGTAGTCGCTGGACGGAGCCCAGCAAGGACGTGGCGTCGGTGCCGGCGAGCTGCAGCGACAGTTGCTGGCGCGTGGCCGTCAGGCGCTCGTCGGTCTGCGAATAGGCATCGAGCAGTTTGCGGTCGCCCAGCACCTGATAGAGGCGCGCGGTGCGCTCCAGTGCCGCGATCGAGCTGAGCAGCACCTGGCTCGACCGGGTGGCCTCGACGCCGCGCAGCACCAGCTCCTGGCTGGTGTTGGCGAGGTTGCGCATCTGCACAGCCGCGTTCACCACCGCCACGGCCAGCGGGATCGCGGCCAGAGCGAGGCCGAACAGCATCAGGCTGCTGAGGGATTTGGGTCGGGCCCAGCGCATCCGGCCATTTTAGGCCAGTGCGTGGCGCAGTGGGCGGCGACCTGACGCCGCGACCCGCAACTGTAGGCATATGCCGACAGTTCCGAGACCGAAACCGGGAGTACGCGGCAGCGGCCTACCAGGGACTGGCGAGCAGTTTCTTTTCCCAGGCGAGGGACGTGCGCACGATCTCGTCGAGGTCATCCAGAGCCGGCTTCCAGCCCAGCACCTGCTTGATGCGGTCGGCGCGCGCCACGAGGATCGGCGGATCGCCCTCGCGGCGCGCCTCTTCCGTGACCACGAGCTTGCGGCTGCTGAGCCGCTCGACCGACTGCAGCACCTCCCGCACGCTGTAGCCGTGGCCATAGCCGCAATTGAGGGTGGCGGAAGCGCCGCCGTCGCGCAGGTAGCGCAGCGCGTCGAGGTGGGCGGTGGCGAGGTCGGCCACATGGATGTAGTCGCGCACCCCCGTGCCGTCGGGGGTGGGGTAGTCGGTGCCGAACATCGACAGCCCTGCGCGCTTGCCCGTCGCGGCCTCGGCCGCGACCTTGATCAGCAGCGTCGCCTCGCGGGTCGACTGACCGACGCGACCTTTCGGGTCCGAGCCGGCGACGTTGAAGTAGCGCAAGGCGACGTGTCGCAGGTCGGTGGCGAACGACAGGTCGCGCAGCATCCATTCGGACATCAGCTTGGAGGTGCCGTAGGGATTGATGGGCGCCGTCGGGGTGTCTTCGCTCGCGTAGCCCGAGTCGAGCACGCCGTAGACCGCCGCGGTCGACGAGAACACGACGTGCTTCACCCCGGCCTCGGCGCAGGATTGCAGCAGCGACCGCGTGGCGCAGGTGTTGTTGCCGTAGTATTTGAGGGGGTTGCGTACCGACTCCGGCACGATCGTGTGGGCGGCGAAGTGCATCACCGTGTCGATGCCCTGTTCACGCAGCACGCGGCCGACCAGTTCACGGTCGCCGACGTCGCCGACGACCAGCGGGGCGTCGAGGACGGCCTGGCGAAAGCCGCTGACCAGGCTGTCGAGTACGACGACCTGTTCGCCACGCTCGCGAAGTTGCAGCACCACGTGGCTGCCGATGTAGCCGGCACCGCCGGTGACGAGGACCGTTGATTTAGCCATGACGCATCCGGAGTACGGAAAATTGAGGGATTCGAAGCCGACGATCATAGCCATCCGCCGTTGCTCTGGCGTGACGCGCCCGACATTGTGTGGCGCCGCGTACGCATGAGCGGCACCGAAGAGCAGCCGTTCGCGGCGCTGTCGCCGGATGCCGTGCTGGCCGCCGCCGAAGCCCTCGGCATCGACTGCGACGGGCGGTTGTTCGCGCTGAACAGCTATGAGAATCGCGTCTACCAGCTGGGCTCGTCCGACCACGGCACACTGGTCTTCAAGTTCTATCGCCCGGGGCGCTGGAGCGATGCGCAGATCCTGGAGGAGCACACCTTCGCGCTCGAGCTGGCAGCCGCCGAACTGCCGGTCGTTGCCCCGCTGCGCTTCGGCGCCGACACGCTGTTTCGCCGCGAGGGGCTGCGCTACGCGGCGTTCCCGCGTCGTGCGGCGCGCGCCGTCGAACTCGACGCCAGCGGTTCGCTCGACCTGATCGGGCGAACGCTGGGTCGCATCCACGCGATCGGGCGCCTGTCGCGTTTCGCGGTGCGGCCCGCGCTCGGGATCGAACGCCTCGGCTGGAATGCCCGAGAGGCGCTGCTCGAGTCGGCACTGCTCGACGAATCGCTCGCTGACCGCTACGCCGAGGTCTCGCAGCAGCTCCTCGAAGCCGTCGAGGAGGCGTGGTCCGCCTGCGGGCCGGTCGGTTCGATCCGCATCCACGGCGACTGCCATCTGGGCAACGTGCTGTGGGACGAGCGCGGCCCGGTCTTCGTGGACCTCGACGACTGCACCACCGGGCCGCGCGTGCAGGACCTGTGGATGTTCCTCTCGGGCAACCCGGATGAGCGCCGCGGCCAGTGGAACGAACTGATGAAGGGGTACCGGCAGTTCGCCGATTTCGAAGAGGGAGAGACGGCGCTGATCGAGGCGCTGCGGGCGCTGCGCATGGTGCATCACAGCGCCTGGATCGCGGCGCGCTGGTCGGACCCGGCCTTTCCCCGGGCGTTCCCCTGGTTCACCAGTCCGCGCTACTGGCAGGAGCATCTCAGCGACCTCTGGCAGCAGCTCGAGGCGCTGTCGAGCCCGCCAATGGCCCTGGACTGAGCCGCGCGGTCGTGACGGTCATCATCCCCGTTGCGAGGCCGTAGCCCGTCACAGTTATGCAAGGCCGCGGGGCGGGGTGACCGGGGGCTTGTGCTACGGTCGTGGCGCATGCCGCTGGAGCTGACCCTGCCGCCGTTCCCGTCCGAGACCTCCCGTGCCTGGCGGCCCGCCGCAAGGCTGTCGGGCGGCGTCGTGCTGCTGTGCCTTTTCGCCTGCGGCGGCGGCGGCTCCGATGCCGCGTCGGCGCCTGCGCCAGCCGCCCCGGCGCCTCCCGCGACGACGGTCACCCTGACTGGCACCGCGACGTTCGACAAGGTGCCGTTCAACGTCGCCCAGGGCAACGGCCTGGATCTCGCCCGAGCCGCGGCGGCGCCGGCGCGAGGCGTGACGATCGAGGCGCTGGCGAGCGCCGGTCAGTCGGTGCTGGCCTCCACCACGGCGGATGCCAGCGGCCAGTACACCCTGACGGTGCCCGCGAACACGGACCTGCAGGTGCGCATGAAGGCCGAGCTGCGTCGCAGCGGATCCCCCGGCTGGCTGGTCAGCGTGCGCGACAACACCGCGGGCGATGCGCTCTACGTGATCGACACGGCCGCCTTCAACAGTGGCGCGTCCGCGCTGCGTCGCGACGTGCACGCCGGCAGCGGCTGGGGCGGAAGCGCCTACACGGGCGCGCGCGCCGCGGCCCCGATCTCAATCCTCGATACCGCGTGGCAGGCGATGCAGCTGGTGCTGGGTGCGGAATCGGGGCTCGTGTTCCCCGAATTGAAGATGTACTGGAGCCCGCGCAACGTGCCCTGCTCGGAGGGCGCCGGGGGGTTCTGCGCGAACACCGCCGCGGCGCGCGCGCGCGGCGAGATCGGCACGAGTTTCTACGCTTCCATCGCCTCGCAGGGCGCGAGCATCTACGTGCTCGGCGCCGCCGACTCCGACTCGGACGAGTTCGACCAGCACGTGCTGGCGCACGAGTGGGGCCATTTCTATCAGGACAACTTTTCGCGTGACGACAGCCTCGGCGGCACGCACTCGCTCAACGAGCGCCTGGACCTGCGCGTCGCCTTCAGCGAGGGCTGGGGCAATGCCTTCGCCGGCATGGTCAAGGGCGATCCGGTGTATCGCGACAGTTTTGGCACACAGCAGCGCAGTGACTTCGCGATCGACGTCGAGAACAACCAGGTCACCTTTCCGGGCTGGTTCAGCGAAGCGTCCGTGCAGTCGATCTTCTACGACGCTTTCGATGCGGCGAGTGACGGCGTGGATACGGTGAGCCTCGGCTTCGGGCCGATCCACGCAGCCATGCGCGGCGCGATTCGCAACTCCGCGTCCTTCACGTCGATCTACGCGCTGGTCAATGCACTGCGGGCCTCGCAACCGGGCGACGCCGCGGCGCTCAGCGCACTGTCGGGCGGGCAGCTCATCGCGACCGCGACCGATGACTTCGGCAGCGGCGAAACCAACGCCGGCGGCGACGCCCGCAACCTGCCGATCTTTGCCGCGATGAGCTCCGGGGCGACTCGGCAGATCTGTTCGAGCCTGCCGACCGGCGGCAGCACCGCGGTGTACAACAAGCTCGGCAATCGCCGCTACCTGCGCTTCACGCTGGCCGTCAGTTCGACGCTCTCGATCGTCGCGCGCAACGGGCGCAGCGGGACCGATCCGGACATCGTCCTGTATGCTGCCGGTGTCGAGCGGGGTCGGGCGGACGGCGAAACTTCCGGCTCGGAGACACTGACGCTGCCGCTGCAGGCTGGCACCTACGTCGCCGAAGTCTACGAGTTCTCGAATGTCTCGGGCATTGCGCCACGGGGCAACGAGTGTTTCGACGTGACGCTGACGATTTCGTGACAGCATCGAGGCCAAGGTCCATGAACAAGCCCATCACGGTCCGCATCGCTCTGCTCGCGCTTGGCCTGGCCGCCGTTGCGACGCTGGTGGGCTGTGCGCGCGACGGTACCACCGCTGCGGGCAAGGCCGGCAGCGAGGCTGCGGACGCCTCCAAGCCGGCAACCCCCGGCAAGGGCGCGGCCGAGGGCATGGTCTCGGCGGTGTCTTCGTCCGGCAAGCCGGGTGCCCCGGTGGAGTTGAAGTTCGACATCGCAGCCAAGCCCGAACTTGGCAAGCCCCTACAGGTCACCGTGGCCGTGGTGCCGCGCGGCGAGGGCATCTCGCAGCTGCGCGTGGTGTTCCAGTCGAACGAGGCCGTGGAGGTGCAGTCCGGCAGCGAGATGGCGGTGCAGGAGCGGCCGGCCGATGGCGTCGCCGTATCCCATATCGTCACGGTGGTACCGCGACGCGACGGCGTCTTTTACCTGGGCGCTGTGGCGCTGGTGGAGGGCGCGGGCGGTTCCGTGGCCCGCAGCTTCGCGATTCCGATCATCGTCGGCGACCCGGTCGAGGCCGAGCGGGCGTTGGCCGCGAAGCCGGCCCAGGGCGTGATGGCCAAGGGCCAGGGCGGCGAAAAGCTCATTTCGTTACCGGCCTCCGAGTCTCAGTAAGCACAGCGCGAATCCGCCCTGGTCTAGAATGGGGCTCCCTCGCCCCGGATGACCGCCGCATTGAGTTCGCCCGAGGCCGCGCCCTACGGAGCTCCCGAACCTGGCCGCCTGCTCGGCCCCGGCGATCCGCCGCCCGTCCTTTTGCGCGCCTTCGGTCGCCGCTTTCCGGCGGTGCTTGCCTGCGACCACGCCAGCCGGGCCGTGCCGCGCGCGCTCGGTACGTTGGGCCTGGTCGACGCGCAGCTGGCCCGGCACATTGCCTGGGACATCGGCGCCGGCGCGCTCGCCGAGGCGCTGGCGCGGCGGCTGCAGGTGCCGCTCGTCAGCGGCGGTTATTCGCGGCTGGTAATCGACTGCAATCGCCGGCTCGACGATCCCACCAGTATCGTGGATGCGAGCGACGGCGATCGCGTGCCAGGCAACCTGGCGCTGTCGCCGGCGGATCGCGAGCGCCGCGCCGGCGAGATTTTCGCGCCCTACCATGCGGCGCTCGCCGCGGCACTGGCGCAGATCGGCGAAGCCGCCCATGTCGTGCCGGCCTTGGTCGCCATCCACAGTTTCACCGCGGTCTTCGGCGGCCGCGCCCGGTCCTGGCACTGCGGCATCCTCTGGGACCGCGACCCGCGGCTCGCGCTGCCACTGTTGGCGGCGCTGCGCGCCGAGCCCGGGCTGGTGGTCGGGGACAACGAGCCCTACTCCGGCCGGCATCCGGCCGACTACACCGTCGACACGCATGGCGAACGTCATGGCCGTCCCCATGTCTGCATCGAGGTGCGCCAGGACCTGCTGGCAACGGCGGAGGGCATCGCGCTCTGGGCCGATCGTCTCGCGCGGATTCTCGCGGCGCTGCTCTCCGATCCGACGCTCTATCAGGCGCTGCCGGCGGGGGCGACGTGAGTTCGCGCGATCCGCCTTTCACGCTCGGGATCGAGGAGGAGTACCTGCTGATCGACCCGCGCGGCGGCGAGCTCGCGAACGATCCGCCGCCGCGCCTGTTCGAACGCTGCGGTGAGTTGAGCGGCGGCCAGATCAGCCCCGAGTTCCTGCGCTGCCAGGTGGAAGTCGGCACGCGGGTCTGCCGCACACTGGGCGAGGCCCGCGCCGACCTCGCACGCCTGCGCGGCATCATCGTCGCGGTCAGCGCCGAACACGGGCTGGCGCCGATCGCGGCCTCCACTCATCCGTTCGCGCGCGTCACGTCGCAGTTGCGCACCGAGAAGGAGCGCTACGTCGCGCTCGCCCACGAGATGCAGGCGACGGCGCGCCGCATGCTGATCTGCGGCATGCACGTGCACGTCGGCATCGATGACGACGACCTGCGCATCGACCTGATGAACCAGATGGCCTACTTCGTGCCGCACCTGCTGGCGCTTTCATGTTCGTCGCCCTTCTGGGAGGGCGAGGAGACCGGGCTGCAGTCGTTCCGCATGACGGTGTTCAACTCGCTGCCGCGCACCGGCCTGCCGGACCGATTCGCGAGCTATGGCGAATTCCGCCGCCATCTCGAGACCCTGATCCGCAACGGCCTGATCCCCGACACCAGCAAGATCTGGTGGGATATCCGCCCGAGTTCGCGCTACCCGACGCTCGAAACCCGGATCATGGACTGCTGCACGACGCTCGATGATTCGATCTGCCTCGCGGCCTTCTGTGTGAGCCTGCTGCGGATGCTGTATCGTCTGCGCGGCGCCAACCAGCGCTGGCGCGACTATCCGCAGCTGCTCATCGCCGAGAACCGCTGGCGGGCCATTCGCTACGGTTGCGACGAGCCACTGCTGGATCTCGCCCGCGGCGAGCTGGTCGACTTCCCCGTGCTGCTCGATGAACTGATCGCGCTGGTGCGCCCCGACGCGGAGGCCTTCGGGTGCCTGCGCGAAGTGGAACACGCGCGCGAGATCGTGCGCCGCGGCACCAGCGCCCAGCGCCAGATCCGCATCCATGCCCAGGCGCGCGCCCGGGGCGCGACGGAACGCGAAGCGCTGCAGGCCGTGGTGGAATGGCTGCGCACCGAGACGGCCGCCGGGCTCGACTGAAGGGACCGTCCCGAAACGCCCGTCCCGAAACGCCCGGTGGCGACACGCTGGACCGGCGATCTAGAACAGCGCCGAGACCGGTAACGCCGCCAGCGTTTCACCGAAGGACACGGTCGTGTCAGAGTCGTGCAGTACGAATCCCGCGATGAATCGGTTGCCGGCCGCCTGCTGCAGCTTTCGCAGCCCATGGAAGTCCCTTGCCGTGACCGTGGCGGCGGCCTTGACTTCAATGCCGACGATATTCGCCTGGGCGTCTTCGATGACGACATCCACTTCGGCGCCATAGCGATCCCGAAAATGAAAGAGCTCCAGCGGCTCGCCATGGGCGGCAGTCAGCTTCAGCAACTCGGATAGCACGAACGTTTCGAGCGGGGCGCCCAGCAGGCTCCGGTCCGACTTGATGCGTGCGACGGTCAGGTTCCGCAGTGCTGCCATCAGGCCCGAGTCGAGGAAATGCAACTTCGGGGACTTCGTGATCCGGCTGATCTCATTGCTGTGCCATGGCGGCAGTAGTCGAACCAGAAACAGTTGCGCGAGCAGATCGGTGTACTTGCATGCCGTGAGATGGGACAGGCCCAAGGCAGATCCGAGGGCAGAGTAGTTGGTCAGCTGCCCGGTATGGGCTGCGAGCAGTCTCAGCAGCCTGGGGAGCTGTCGTGCATGGTCCACGGGCGCGAGATCGCGCACGTCGCGAAGCACAACTGCACGCGCGTAGTCGAGCAGCCACTTCTGCCGTCGAGCTGCGCCCGGGCGAGTCAGTGCTTCGGGGTATCCCCCGTTGAGTACGGCATCGACGAGTTCGCCACCGAGCACGGCGGCGCGCACGGTGGGGACCTTGCCCTGTAGCGCGCGTGCAAGAAACGTATTGCGGTGATCACGGATTTCGCACTGTGCCAGCGGCAGCAGGTCGATGGTCTCGATGCGTCCAGCGAGCGAATCGCCCAACTTCGGCAGGGCGTGGAGATTGGCGGAGCCGGTGAGCAGAAAGCGACCCGGGCGGCGATCCGCGTCAACGCTGCGCTTGATCGGCAGCAATAGTTGCGGGGCTCGCTGGATCTCGTCGATCACGACGGAATCGAGCCCGCGCAGGAATCCCGTGGGATCGCTGCGCGCCGCAGCCAGGGTCGTCGGATCGTCCAGGGACAGGTAGCCGCGATGCGATCCGGCGAATGTCTGGGCGAGCGTGGTCTTCCCGGATTGGCGTGGGCCGGCAATCAGGACGACTCGCGTGTCCGCGAGTGCCGTGCGGACTGTGTCGGTGGCGAGTCGGTAGTACACTGTTGGAAGGCCGCGCAAGCAGGGTTGGCGGATTGTTATCCGAAGTGTGGCGGATTGCAATTAGCGGCGTGGCGAATTGGGGTTATAATCAGTAAATGATTGATATAGATAGAAAAATATGTGTCGCTCCGATGATGGACTGGACCGACCGGCATTGCCGCTACTTCCTGCGCGGCTTCTCGCCCCGGATGCTGCTCTACACCGAGATGATCACCGCCTCGGCGATCCTGCGCGGTGACCGGGAACACCTGCTTGCCTTCGATCGCGGCGAAACGCCCGTGGCGCTGCAACTCGGGGGCTGCGAGCCCGATTACCTCGCCGCGGCCGCCCGCGATGCGATGGAGTTCGGCTATGACGAGATCAACCTCAACTGCGGATGCCCGAGCGACAAGGTTCAGAAGGGCGCGTTCGGGGCCTGCCTGATGAACGAGCCGTCGCTGGTGGCGGATTGTGTCGCCGCGATGTGCGAGGTGGTTGAGGTGCCAGTGACCGTCAAGATGCGCATCGGCACGCTGCGCGCGTCGGGACGCGAGGCGGAACAGGCGGTGCAGCGCTTCGACGAACGCGACTACGACGCGCTCTGCGACTTCATCGTCGCGATCCGCGCCGCGGGCGCCAACGCCGCGGTGGTACACGCTCGCAAGGCGGTTCTCGGCGGCTGGTCGCCGCAGGAAAACCGCGAGATCCCGCCGCTGCGCTATGACGTCGTCAGGCGGCTGAAGGAAGATTTTCCCGACCTGCCAGTGATCGTCAACGGCGGCGTGCGGACCGTGGAGTGTGCGATGGAGCTTTCCGACTGGAGCGACGGCGTGATGCTGGGTCGCGAGGCCTACCATCGGCCGATGGTGCTGGCGGAGATCGAGCAGGCGATGGCGGCCGCAGCCGGGGAACCGTTCGAGATGCCGACCATCGAAGCCATGCTCGAGCGGATGGCGCGCTACGCGGAGGTGCAGCTTGCCCGCGGCGAGCGATTGCCGGCAATCACACGCCACATGCTCGGGTTGTTGAGCCACACCAAGGGCGCGCGGGAATACCGGCGCCTGCTGTCGGAAGGGGCGCGTGAGCGCGATGCGGGCCCCGACCTGATCCGTCGCGCGGCAGCGCTGGCGGCCTGAGCGCAGCGCGAACCGTCGTCGTTTGCCGACCGGCGGCCCGCAACCCCGGTCGCGTATACTGCAGGCGCTGCCTGCCGCCTGACTTATGTCCCGAGATATCGAGCTCGCCATTCTGTTCGCCGATGTCGTGGGCTCGACGCGTCTGTTCGAGCTCCTGGGCGACGTGCGCGCGCGGGACATGATCGCGACCTGCATCGAGATCATGCGCTCGGCCACCGAGAAGAACAGCGGGACGGTCATCAAGACGATGGGCGACGAGGTCATGTCGACCTTCCCGTCGGCCACCGATGCGCTGAACGCAGCGTGCCAGATGCAGAAGCAGATCACCGCGCATTCGCAACTGAAGACCGACGGCCACTCGGTCGCGATCCGCATCGGCTGCCACTACGGGCCGGTGGTGCTCGAGAGCCGCGACGTATTCGGCTCGACCGTGCATACCGCCAACCGCATGACCAGCCAGGCGAAGGCCGGCCAGATCGTCACCACGGCCGCGACCGTCGCGCAGCTTTCGCCCGAGTGGCGCGCCGTGGTGCGGCAGATCGACGTCGCGACGATCAAGGGCCAGGGCAGCGAGGTCGCCCTCTTCGAGGTGATGTGGCAGCCCGATGATGCGACCAGCATGCTGCCGCAGATTTCGCTCGAGGCGCGCAAGGTGGCGCGACTGCGATTGCGCTTCCAGGACCGGGAGGTCGTGATGGATGAGGGCCGGCCGAACGTCGTGATGGGTCGCGCCGAGGAGAACGACCTGGTGGTCAAGGGCAACCTGATCTCGCGCCTGCATGCCCGCCTGGAGATCTCACGGAACAAGTTCGTGCTCGTGGACCAGAGTACCAACGGCACTTTCGTCCAGCTGGCCGACGGCGAGGAAGCCTTCCTGCGCCGCGACAGCATGCAGATCAAGGGCGAGGGAATGATCGGCCTCGGTCGCACGCCGGAGCAGGACTCTCCGCTGACGATCCG
The DNA here is from genome assembly GCA_043748075.1 of Pseudomonadota bacterium. Classification (GTDB taxonomy): domain Bacteria; phylum Pseudomonadota; class Gammaproteobacteria; order Steroidobacterales; family Steroidobacteraceae; genus UBA964. Next base: position 8,530 of record JAYTNX010000080.1, on the reverse strand, counting down.
CTTCCGCTGCGAGGAAGGCTGACGCTGCCTCAGCCGGCGAGGCGCCCTTCCAGTTTCGTCAGCTCCGCCTGCAGCGCCGCAGGCGTACGCGAACCGTACTCCTGCAGATAGCCGCGCATGTCCGCGGCTTCCTGGCGCCATTGGGCGCGATCGACCGACAGCAACTCGGCCAGCGACGCGACCGGCATGTCGAGGCCGGCGAGGTCGAGATCCTGCGGACGAGGCAGCTGCCCGATCGGGGTCTCGACCATGCCGCCGCGACCGGCGCAGCGCTCGAGCATCCAGGCCAGCACGCGCAGGTTGTCGCCGAATCCGGGCCACAGGAACCTGCCCTGCGCATCGCGACGGAACCAGTTGACGTGGTAGATGCGGGGAGGATGCTGCAGCCGCTTTCCAACCTCGAGCCAGTGACTCCAGTAGTCGGCGAAGTTGTAACCGCAGAACGGCTTCATCGCCATCGGGTCACGGCGCAGCACACCCGCCTGGCCGACGGCGGCCGCGGTCGTCTCCGACGCCACCGAGGCACCGACCAGCACGCCGTGGGCCCAGTCGCGCGCTTCGTAGACCAGCGGCGCGACGCCGCGGCGGCGACCGCCGAAGACAATCGCCGAAATCGGCACGCCGCGCGGCCCGTCCGCCTCCGGCGAGTAGCCCGGGTTGCGCTTCGCGGACACGGTGAAGCGCGAGTTCGGCTGCGCGGCCGGGCCGTTCTTCGGATCGTAGGGGCGCCCTTGCCAGTCGATCGCCGGCGCGCCGGAATCGAGGCCTTCCCACCAGGGATCGTTGGTCGCCGTCAATGCCACGTTCGTGAACAGCGTATCGCGCCGGATCATCTCGTAGGCGTTGCGGTTCGTGTTCGGGTTGGTGCCCGGTACGACGCCGAAATAGCCGGCCTCGGGATTGATCGCGTACAGGCGACCGTCGGGTCCCGGATGCAGCCAGGCGATGTCGTCGCCGACCGTGAAGACCTTCCAGCCTGGCATCGAGTCGGGCGGAATCAGCATCGCAAGATTGGTCTTTCCGCAGGCCGACGGGAACGCCGCCGCGATGTAGTGCGTCTCGCCCTTCGGGCTCTGCAGGCCCACGATCAGCATGTGCTCGGCGAGCCAGCCCTCGGTGCGCGCCTGGTAACTCGCGATGCGCAGTGCGTGGCATTTCTTGCCGAGCAGCGCATTGCCGCCATAGCCGCTGCCGAAACTCTCGATCGCGAGTTCCTCGGGGAAATGCATGATGAAGCGACGGTCCGGGTCGAGCTCGCCGGTGGAATGCAGGCCCTTCACGAATTTGTCGCCGTCGCGCGAGATGCGCTGGAGCGCGGCGCGACCAACGCGCGTCATGAGGATCATGTTGATCGCCACGTAGGCGCTGTCGGTGATCTCGACGCCGCAGCGCGAGTACGGCGAGTCGAGCGGGCCCATGCAGTACGGCACGACATACAGCGTGCGGCCCTTCATGCAGCCACGGAACAGTTCGCGCATCCGCGCGTGCGCTTCAGCCGGCGCCATCCAGTGGTTGTTCGGCCCGGCGTCCTCGGGCTTCGTGGTGCAGACGAAGGTGAGGTGCTCGACGCGCGCCACGTCCGACGGGTGCGATCGGGCCAGGAAACAGTTCGGGAAGGTTTCCGGGTTCAGCGGCTGAAGCTCGCCGCGGTCGGTCAGCTGCTCGATCAGCGAGCGGTACTCGTCGTCGGAACCCTCGCACCAGTAGACGCTGGCCGGCTGCGTCAGCTCTTGGATCGACTCGACCCAGTCGGCCACCGGGCGGGAAATCCTGGAGAGGGGCGGGAAAGACTGGGGAGCAGTGGCCATTCGGTGTCCTTCGTCGTGGATCTGCCAGGCTCCGGGCGTGCCGACGGATCGTAAAAGCCGTGTACCGGCCGGAGCCGGTAGTCAGCCGTCATCTTGATTTTGCGAATTATACCGGGCGGGCGCTCCGGTCGGCATGAAGTGCCTCTCAACGGTGCCGTTGAGTGCGCCGCTGGCCAACTTGCGGGCCAGGGGATAGGTCCCGATTGCAATGGCGGTGGGCCGTCGGGCCGACCGGCCTGGAAGACCCGGCACACCGGCCGTGGGCGGGCGTCACGCGACGCCGCCCACGGCGGTCCGGGAATCGAGGTTCAGGCGGACTTGGCGCGTTTCGCGCGGCGGGAAGACGCCGGCTTGCGGTCCGCCTGGGTTCGCTTGGCCGCCACCGGCTTGCGACGTTTCGGCGCCGGGACAGCCTGCGCCAGTTCGGCGTAGGTCGACACCGCGAGCTGGGACACACCGCGGCCGGCGTCGGCAACGATGGCCCAGGTTTCGCGGGCGTTGCGCGCGATGCGCGGTCCGAGGTCGTTCAGGTCCTCCGCCTGCCCGGCGACGGCCTGCTGGAGCGACTTGGCCGTGGCGAGGCGCTGCAGCCGCTTCTCACCCTCGGTCAGGGTGTCTCGCAGCAGGGTGGCCTGGCGGGTCAGCAGGCGCGCCACATGGTCATGCGAGAGGCGGTTCAGCTTCAGGGTCGCCTCGGTCAGCACCTCCAGAGGGGAATTGGCTGCAGCCACCCGATCGGCCGCGAGGTCAGCCGAGGCGCGCGCGGCCTGGGCGGCGCGGGCGACATAGGCCGTCGCCTGCTGACGAAGATCGGTGGTGGTTTCGATGAAGCGGTCGGAAAGATTCATGGTCGGGCTCCTTGCGGATGGTGCGGCGCACCAATTGGTGCGGTGCAATATACCATGCTGCAACGCAGCGTCAAGGGCCGGGCGGGAAATCGTCGGGGCGGGCGATCAGCGAGGCTGGATCGGTTCCCGCGACAGCAGGAAGTCGCGGATGACGGGCACCACTTTGCTGATCGAATGCAGCATGAACAGGTGGCCGCCGCCGGGGACGACGAAGAGGCGGTTGTTCGGCACCAGCAGGGAAATGATGCGGGCGTTCGCGACAGGTACCAGCGGGTCTTCGGCGCCCGCCAGGATCAGGGTGGGCTGCTTGAGCCGGTGCAGCCAGTGCAGGCTCGTCCAGCCCATGCCGGCGCTGAGCTGGTAAAGGTAACCCATGAATTTCGGCGCGATGATCCGCGCGGTATGGTCGGCGATCACTCCCGGGTTGCGCCGGACTTCACCGCCATAGATATCGCCGGCGGCGCGCTGCATGTAGGCCGGTGAGAGGTACCGCTGGGGCGTCACCATCTTCGACAGCGCCTTCGGCTGACCGGGGATCATCAGGGACCCCGGCGACGTCGCTGCGAGGATCAGCCGGCGGCAGCGGTGCGGATACTGGCGCGCAAACTGCTGCGCCAGCGCGCCGCCCCAGGACACCCCGGCGACGTCGACCTCGGGATAGCCCAGCCGGTCGAGCAGGCGCGCGGTCAGGCGGGCGAGGCCGGAAAAACGCCGCGGCCACCACGACATCTCCGAGCGGCCGATGCCCGGAATGTCGAAGATCACCATCTCGGTCCCGTCCATCGCCTGCATGAACGGGAACACCAGCTCGAAGTTCGCGCCGATGCCGTTGAAGATCAGCAGCGGCACACCGCCGCTGCCGCGCTGGGTGGCGATCCGCAGCTTGATGCCCTCGACCTCGACGAACTCGACGACGGGGCGGGCTTGGGTGATCTGCGGGTTCGCGGCGGCCATCGTGACTCTCCGTTGCAACTATCGCCGGTTCGGCGTTCGCGCATACCCATCTGGCGCATCCAGATACGGCGCGTTCAGCGCTGGTGGACGTAGCGCCCGGGCGCTGGATCGCCGGCCGGGTGGCCCTTGCTGCCCAGTTGCGCGGGCGCCTCGCGCGCGGCGCCACCCTTTGCGACGACCCAGTCGCGCCAGTGCCCCCACCAGCTGCCCTCGTGCGCCGTGGCACCCTCGAGCCATTGCTTTGCCGGCTGCTTCAGGTCGGAATTGAGGAAGTACTTCGCCTTCGGGTTCGTTGGCGGGTTGACGATGCTCTGGATGTGGCCGCTGGAAGACAACACGAACGTGACGGGTCCTTTGACCATGGATCGTGTCGCGTAGCATGCCTCCCAGGGCGTGATGTGGTCCGTGATGCCGGCCACGACATAGAACGGAACCTTGACCCGCGACAGCTCGACCCGGGTGCCGAGCACCTCGAGCCGGCCGCGCTTGCCGAGGGGGTTCTCCAGGAACATCCGCAGCAGGTCGGCGTGGAATTCGGCGGGCAGGCGGGTGTTGTCGGCGTTCCAGTAGAGGATGTCGAACGCCGGCGGGCGGTTGCCCAGCACCCAGTTGTTGGCGACGAACATCCAGACGAGATCGTTCGGTCGCAGCCAGGCAAACACCCGCGCCATTTCACTGCCTTCGAGCACGCCCTGTGTGCGGGAACGCTGGATCGCCGCGGCGATGGCGCTGCGCGAGGCGAACTGACCCAGCAGCGTCGGCGCCGACGTGTCGAGCACCGTCACCAGCAGCGTCGCCGACGCGACGCTGTGCTCGCCAATCGCCTCGAGATGAGCCAGCAGCGTGGCGAGCGTGAAACCGCCCGCACAGGCCGCCAGCATGTTCACCTGGTCCGCACCCGTGATCTCGCGCGCCGCGGCGATGGCCTGCTTGGCGGCCGTCAGGTAGGTCTCCATGTTCCAGTCGCGCTGCGCCGCGGTCGGGTTGCGCCACGACATGCAGAACAGCTGCACGCCGTGCGCAACGGCGTACTCGGCGAAACTGCGGCCCGGCGCCAGGTCGACCATGTAGAACTTGTTGATCTGCGGCGGCAGCACGATCAGCGGGCGCGAATGCACCTTTTCGGTGGCCGGGCTGTACTGGATCAGCTCGAAGATCTCGGTGCGGAACACGACGGCACCCGGGGTCACGGCGAGGTTCTTGCCGACCTGGAACTTGCGCTCGTCCACCTGGCGCGGCATGCCGCCGTTGTTCAGCACATCGTCGACCAGGTTCTGCACGCCGTAGAGCAGGCTGCGGCCGCGGGTCTGCACCAGGCGCTGGATCGCGCCCGGGTTGCCGAGCAGGCTGTTGGTCGGTGCGAACGCTTCGGTGACCATCTGCAGCAGGAAGCGCGCACGCTCGCGATCCTCGGGCGTCGCGTCGGCGCGGTCGAGAATGCGATTGCACATGTCGCGCCAGGCTAGAAAGGCCTGCATCAGGCGCTTGTAGTAGCCGCTCTTGCGCCACACCTCGTGGGCGAAGCGGCGGTCCTTGGGATCCGGCACGAGGGCAGAAGCGCCGCGCAGCACTTCCGCGAGCTCGCGCCCCAGGGCCAGGTGTTCCTCGAGCAGCATCTTTGGCCGGCCGAACGCCAGGCGCAGCGCGCGCTGTGCGGCGTCCAGCATCTCGGCCTTGTCGATGCCGATCAGCGGATTCGCGCCGAGGATTCCCTCGGCCGCTTCCTCGGCGGCGTCGTGTTCCAGTGCGGCGTCCCGGTCGGGAGGCTCGGCCTGCCCGGGCGAAAAGCCGTCGGCGGCTGGCAAGTCGATCGTCTCGACGCCGGCGGTGGCCGTCGTGGCCGCAGCCTCGGTCGCGCCCGCAGTCGGTTTGCGGCGTGCCGAACCTCGGGTTGTCGGCGCGGCGCGTGATTTCTTGACCCGTGCGGAGCTGGTGGCCATGTGATCTCCGTCGCATTGGCGGCAATCGTCTGCCCGTTATGTCGCACGGGCGCGAGGCGTCGCGCCCGGCTGTGATTATGGTCACGTGACGATATCAGGCGGACCCCTAGGATCGATACCGACCTCAAGTCCGCGCCGGTCCGGCCGTTACACCTCTTTCGGGTGTGCGTGGCGGACCGCGAGCCCGCCTGCCCCTGGTCGCGCAGTCGTCTCTCGAGCGGAAAGGTCGCTGTTTCCGTTCGAGGAGTCTATCTCGATGTCCAGGTCCTTGCTCGCGGGCGCCATGCTGGCGCTGGCGGGATTCGTCACGGCACTGCCGGTGTCGGCCGCCGGCGCGCCGGCCGGCCTGCAGATCGACAATACCGCGCAGGTGAACTACACCCTCGGCACGACCCCCGTCGCCGCGCCGTCGAACACCGTCAGCATCGTCGTCGCCGAGATCGTCGACGTGGTCGTCACGCTGCAGAGCCCGACGGTCAGCGTGGCGCCGGGCGCCACCGGCCAGGTGCTGGTCTACCGACTCACCAACACCGGTAATGGTCTCGAGCCGTTCCGCCTGACGCTCGACAGTGCGCTCGGCGGCGACGAGTTCGATCCGGTTCCGGCCACGCCCGCGCTCTATTTCGACACCGACGCGAGCGGCACGCTGACGCCGGCCGACACCCCGTATTCGCCGGGGGCGAACGACCCGTCCCTCGCGGCCGATGGCTTCACGACCTTGCTGGTCGTCCATGCGATTCCCACGCCTCTCGCCAACGGCAATCGCGGATTCTCGCTACTGCGTGCGGCTTCGCTGACCGGCACCGGCGCGCCCGGCACGGTGTTCGCGGGGCAGGGCACGGCTGGCACCGATGCGGTGGTGGGCAACAGCGGCGGCGACGCCGACGCGACCGGCCAGTATCTGGTCGCCGACCTGATGCTCACGGCGGTCAAGTCCGCGACGGTGCTCGACCCGTTCGGCGCGGCGCGGCCGGTGCCGCGAGCGCGCATCACGTATCAGGTCATCGTCACGCCGACGGGCTCGGGCAGCGCCACGGCGGTCGTGTTCTCGGACCCGATCCCAACCAGCACGACGTATGTGCCGGCGAGCCTGCGCCTGAACGGCGCGCCATTGACCGACGACGCCGCGGATGCGGACGCCGGCAGCTATGTGCTCACACCGGCGCGCGCCGTGCGCGTCGCGCTCGGCACCCTGACCCAGTCGAGTGGACCCCAGACGATCACGTTCGCCGTGACGATCGATTGACGACCCGAACCCAGGAGATCTCCATGTCTAGCTCAACCGTTTCGAAGTTCGTGATCGCGGCACTGGCCGTCGCAGCGACCTCCGCCGTGGCCGCGGACGGCGCGCGCCCGGGTTGCGTCGAACTGAAGACCGTCGCCGAGACCGAGGTCGAATACCTCGATGCCCAGGGCCAGCGCGCGACGCGGCTGGTGCCCGCCGCCAAGGTGGTCCCGGGCACGGAGGTGGTGTGGACGGTCACGGCCAGCAATCTCTGCGACAAGCCCGCGGACAAGGTCTTCATCGACAACCCGATCCCGGCGCAGATGAGCTACGTGCCCGACTCCGCGGTCGGCGCCGGCGCGGACATCCTGTTCTCCACCGACGGGCGTCAATTCGCGGGCCCTGCGGCGCTGCGCGTCAGCGAGGCCGACGGCAGCCAGCGCCCGGCACGCAGCAGCGATTACACCCACATCCGCTGGAGCCTGCGCAACCCGATCGGCCCGGGCCAGGTCGCGGTCGCGCGCTATCGCGCCGCGCTGAAGTGACACGCCAGCCATGCACCCGAATACCTCACATGGAGTATCCCGAATGAATTCGTTCTCAGTCCCGATGAAGCGCACTGCGCTGGCGCTGCTCGCGCTGGGTGGCGCGGCCGTGATGCCACAGGCCTGGGCGGCCGGCACCGCGGCGAGCACGTCGATCCAGAACCGCGCCACGATCAACTACAGCGTCGGCGGCAATCCGCAGACGCTGATCGAGTCGTCGCCGACCGGCAACTCGACCCCCGGCGTGAACAACGGTGCTGCCACCGCGTTCGTCGTCGACAACAAGGTGGACCTGACGGTCACCGAAGTGGCCGGCGCGGCGACGGTGGTCAACCCCGGCCAGCTGAACGCCGTGGCGACCTTTCTCGTGACCAACACCGGCAACGCCGCCCAGGCGTACCAGCTCACTCCGGTCAATATCGCCAGCGGTGCAACGCTGTTCGGTAACGCCGACAACACGGACGTCAACAACGTGCGGGTCTTCGTCGACGCCAACGCCAACGGCACCTACGAGCCCGCGACCGACACGGCGACCAGCATCACGACCCTGGCCGCCGATGTGGGCGTGCGGGTCTTCATCGTGGCCGACGTTCCCGTGTCCGCCACCAACGCGCAGTACGCCAACATGCGCCTGACCGCGGCAGCTGCCGTCAACAACACACCGGCGACGCTGCTGGTGCAGAGCGCCGGTGCGGACAATCCGGCGACCGTCGAGATCGTGTTCGCCGACGGCGCGAGCGCCGGTGGCGACCTGGCGCGCAACGGCCGCTTTGCCGCCGATGATCAGTACGCAGTGCAGTCCGCGGCGTTGTCGGTGTTGAAGGCGTCGACGGTCATCAGCGACACGTTCAACGGCGTCACCAACCCGAAGGCGATCCCGGGTGCGACCGTCGAGTACTCCGTCACCGTCACCAACACCGGCGCGGTCGCCGCGACGGGCCTGGCGGTCGCCGATCCGCTGCCGACCAACACGGCGTTCCTGCAGAACGCCTACAGCAGCGGCACGCGCGACGTGCAGATCTCGGTGGGGGCAACCACCACTTTCTGCATCGCCGAGGCGGGCGGTACCGACACCAACGCCGACGGCTGCGTGCGAACCGCGGGCGGCGCGCTGCAGGTCGGCGCTCCGGCACTCGGAGCGGTGGCCGTCGGCGCGGCGAACGCGGTGACCGTGCGCTTCCGCGTGACGATCAACTGACCGGGCGCGTCA
>JAYTNX010000079.1:0-41471 GCA_043748075.1 Pseudomonadota bacterium | reverse complement strand
GCGCACGGCCGCGAGCTCGCGCGGTTGCCGGCGCATCCGCGGCTCGCGCACCTGCTGCTCGAGGCGCGCCGTCGTGGCCGCGCCGAGCTCGGCGCCGAGCTGGCCGCGCTGCTCTCGGACCGCGACCTGCTGCGCGGCGGGCCCGGCACCGCGCGCGATGCCGACATCCTGACGCGGCTCGAGCTGCTGCGCGGCGAGTGGGCCGGCGGCGCGGAGGCCGATCGCGGTGGCCTGGCGCGTGCGCGGCGCAGCGTTGCGTTGTTCCGGCGGATTGCGGGCGGGATGTCGCGCGGCGCCGCCGAGGCCCGGCATGACGCGGATGGAGAGGGTGGCGCGGGCGTCGCGCGAGGGGCCGTCGGCACGACTGGCATATCGGGCACCGGCCACCTGCCGTCCGCAGTCGGCACGCTGCTGGCCTGCGCCTATCCCGATCGAATCGGCCGGCTGCGCGGCGGCGCCGAAGGGCGCTTCGCGCTCAGCAACGGGCGCGGCGCGGCGTTTGCGCACGTCGACCGGCTGGCGCGCAACGAGTTCATCGTTGCCATCGAGCTCGACGACCGCGACCGCGAGGCGCGGATCCAGCTCGCAGCGGGCCTGGATCGCGATGCGCTGGACGCCGCGGCGGGCGCGCGGATCGAGAGGCTGGACGAGGTGCAGTGGTCCATTCGCGAGGAGGCCGTGGTAGCACGGCGCATCGAGCGACTCGACGAGCTGGTGCTGGCCGAGAAGCCGATTCACCCCCCGCCACGCGAGCGCGCCGCCGTCGCAATGCTCCAGGGCCTGCGCGTCCTCGGCATCGCGGCGCTGCCGTGGGACGAGGACTCGCGCAACCTGCAGGCCCGGGTCGAGCTCGCCCGCGGGCGATCGCTCCCCGGCACTGCCGACTGGGCGCGCTTCGACGACGCCTCGCTGGTCGAGTCGATCGATGACTGGCTCGCGGCCTGGCTCGATGGCATCACGCGGCGTTCGCAGCTCACGCGCGTGCCGCTCGCCGAAGCGCTGCGCGCGCGCCTCGGCTACGAGCGTCAGCGCCGCCTCGACGACTGGCTGCCGACCCACCTGACCGTTCCCACCGGCTCGCGGATCCGCATCGATTATCTCGACGACCTCGCCCCCTGCGCCTCGATGCGCATGCAGGAGGTCTTCGGGCTCGCCGACACCCCACGCCTCGGCGGCGGCGCCATCCCCGTCACGTTCAAGCTGCTCTCCCCGGCACAACGCCCGCTGCAGATCACCCGCGATCTCGCGAGCTTCTGGCGCAATGGGTACATCGAAGTGCGCAAGGACATGCGGGGGCGGTACCCGCGGCACTACTGGCCTGAAGATCCGCTCACGGCGGAACCTCGGCGCGGGGTCCGGCGGCCCTCCTGAGACCTCCTGGTTCGATAGTTCAGGTCATCGTCGGTACGGGCCGTGACACGGAGCATTTTTCATTGCCCAATCTGTTGAGCAAGACCGTTGAGCAAGACCGTTGAGCAAAACCGTTGAGCAAAACCGTTGAGCAAAAATACTCAGCGCCTCGAGTAAACCGCCAACCCCCTGCTGGCACTCCAAAGCCACAGTTCCTGCCTCGCCTACGGATTCGTTGCGATCAAGTCCCGCAGCGCGCGTTCCTGCAAACGCGTCGTGTCGTTGGCTGACGCCGCACAAATCATCGCCTGACGGAAGAGACCGCTGTCCAGCATCTTGACGAGCGACAGGTCTCCCCGCTTCTCCGCCTTGTTGACATCGCTCGCATCAAAATCATTCAAGGCGCGCAGATCCAACCAGCTTTCCCGATGCATTCGCCCGCCAAGGATTCCCAGATAGAAGCTCGGATAGGGATCGCCGTGATAGCAAGGTGGCGCGACCGGCCTGCCGTGGGCGCGGCTGGTGAGAACGCGCACTACGTGGTCGCCGCCGGGAAGCACCGCAAGAGTCAGGAGGTACTTCCCTCGGAACTCTCCCGTTTCGCGATCCAGATAAAAATGCCGATGATGGTGAATCTCGCCAGGCCGCACAGCGACACACCTACTGACGCGCGCGTTGGGCTGCGCTGATGCTCTCGTATTCCCGCGCAGCTTCCAGCACTGCATCCCGGTTCGGCATCGTCCCTGCCACGCCCAACGTGTAGGGGATGCGGTCGTTGAAGCCGCGGCCGTTGTCCCAGATCGTCGCCCAGGGGCCACGCTCTTCATGGGTGACGTTGACCATGGGCTTCGAGAGGTCTTTGGCGTGCTGCGCGACGATTCGCTGCATCAGGGCAAGTTCACGACGGGTGAACAAGCTCTCATCGAAGCGGACTTTCGGTGAGACGAGTTCCCGCACGTGGTCGATCACTTTCTCCGGGACGATCTCGATGGCGGATGCCAGATCCGGCTCCAGCTGATCCCATTCCTGCGCCAATTCGACCGGGACCGGGCCCAACTTCCAGGCCACATAGTCGAGCCCGGTTACGCTCTGCCCGGTCTCACGGAAATGCGCAAAGTCCAGCAGATAGAGCAGCTTGAACAACTTTACCTTGCCGCACCCCGCCGTGTTGGAGGCGAAGAAGACGGCGGCCTGGATGAGCTTCTGCCGGTTGCGGGAGATCAGCACCCGTAACCTCCCTGATGGCACGGCCGATGGAGCATTCAGGCAAGATAGGCTCAGCAACCGCACTTCGCAACCGACAAAAGTGCGGCAAAGCCGCAGATTTGCGACGCTCCGTCTTGTCGGGAAATTCCAGCTGTGCGCCGCAGGTCTACCCAGCCTGGCGCAAACCCTCGATATTGTAGCTTGATATTGTAGCCTCACGTGGCTACATTGCTGCCGATGAAAACCGTAGGCGTTCGTGAGCTCAAGAACCGCCTGAGCGAGTACCTCCGCGAGGTGCGCGCAGGCGAGAGTGTGCTGGTCACGGACCGCGGCGAAGTCGTCGCGGAATTCTCGGCGCCCGGACAGGGTGGGCAGGGCGATCCGTCGGTTCCGGCAGGGCTGCGCGCGCTGGCGAGGCGGGGTATCGCAACGCTGGGCACTTCCGGTGGCAGCGGCTCGTACAAGGCGTTGCCACGCAAGCATCTAGGCAAACGCACCGCCGCGCAGCTGCTGGACGACGAGCGCGGTTCCCGGTGAACCTGTATGCCGAGTCGAGCGCGGTCCTGGCCTGGCTGTTGGACGAGAGTTCCGCTCACGAGGTCCGCAAGCTGCTGGCAGCGGCCGAGGTCATCGTTGCTTCGGATCTGACCCTGATCGAATGCGATCGGGTGCTGATTCGAGCCGCCGCTCTGGGTGAGTTGACGGAAGTGGAGGCCGCGGATCGACGTGCGCACCTGGTGTCGGCCGCCTCGCACTGGCACCTGCTCCGCGTGGCTCCGGAGATCGTGGATCGTGCCCGGCAACCGTTTCCCGGCGAGCCGGTCCGCGCCCTCGATGCGATTCATCTGGCCTCGGTCCTGACGGCTCGCGCGGCGATCGTCGGGCTCGAGTTACTGGCGGTGGACGATCGCGTCCGCAAGGCGGCGATCAAGCTCGGTCTGGACCTGCTTCCGAAGTAGAAGGAAACCATGCAGCGATTCGGTTACGTAGACACGACTCGAGGCCAGGTGCATTTCCGCGAAGCGGGTACCGGCCCGGCCGTGGTGCTGCTGCACTGGGGGCCCGGGACCTCGGCCCAGTATTCGGCGTCCGTCGACGAGCTCGCAGTACGGGGGTACCGGGCAATCGCGCCGGACCTGCCGGGCTTCGGGAACTCGATGCGGCGCGAGGGACACTGGAGCATCGCGGACTTCGCCAACAACGTCGCCGAGTGTCTCGACGGCTGGCAGCTCGAGCGCTGTGCTCTGCTGGGCGGGCATCTCGCTTCCCTGATCGCGATGGAGGTCGCGCAGCGTGTGCCGCGCCGGCTCGCGATGGTGGCGCTCGATGGCTCTCCGGTCTGGGACGACGCGCGGCGGCGCGAGATCCTGAAGATGGCGACGCCGTCGGCCATGGTGCTGCGCGAGGACGGCGAGCACCTCAAGGAACTCTGGAAGCACTTGCTGTGGGAGGTGCGGATGTGGCGGCCGAACGCGCCGTACGACGAGGCGCTCGGCGCTTTCGCGATGAAGCTGGTCAAGGCCAAGATCGCCGCCGACTTCGACCTGCGGCCGATGCGTGCGCTGCTCGAGTACGACGTGTTCGGCGCGCTCGCGGCGCTCGCCACGACCGGCGTGCCCGTGCTCGCGCTGTCGGCGACCGACGATCCGTTGTACAACTGCCACGAGGCGGTACTGCAGCGCGTGCCTGCCGCGACGGGGCACGTGTTCCCGGGCGAGCATCCGGTGCATGCCCGCGAGCACGCGGCGACTTTCGTCGCGCCGCTGGTCGCGCGCTATCGTGCCATTCTCGGCGCAGGTTGAGATCGCAGGTCACACCCATGGAAGGAGCGGAGTCGGCATGAGTGAAAGCGGCAGTACGAAGGTCACGCAGGCACACATCGATACCTACGACGCACTAGGCACGGTGCGCGTGCCCGGGGTGTTCGATGCCGGTTTCGTGCAGCGACTCACCGGCCTGCTCGATGAGGCCGTCACGAACCTGCGCGCGGGCAGCTTCCCGAAGCGCACCGACCCCGACCCTGTGTTCCGCGACATCGAGTTCGAGGACCACGACGGCTACGTGCGGCTCGTGAACCTGATGCCGCAGATGCCCGCGCTGAAGCGCGCGATCCTCGACTCACCGGCGGCCGAGACCGTCGCCGCGCTGACGGGCGCCACCTCGCTGCGCTGCTGGCTCGATGCGACCTTCTCGAAAATCGGCCTCGCCAAGGAAACGGCGACGCCCTGGCACAACGACGAATGCACGTTCTCGCTGCAGGGCGAACAGCTGCCGAGCCTGTGGATCGCGCTGACGGACGTCGACGCCGACAACTCGCCGCTGCAGACGCTGGCGGGCTCGCATCGCGATCGCGATCGCTACTATTCCACGTTCCTGCCGCAGGGCAGGGAGCGACCGCCGAACTACCGGCCGTGGAGCGAACTGCTCGAGCGGGTGCAGGCGCCCGATGCCGACATCCGCACCTGGACCGCCGCGGCCGGCGACATCCTGCTGATCCATCCGAAGACGATCCACGGCGCGCCGCCGCGTCGCGGCGATCGGGCCGGACGTCGGCTCGCCTTCACGCTGCGCTGGATCGGCAGCGACGTGCTCTGGCAACCGAATCCGCTGACCCTCGGCCTTTCGCCGTTCGATCGGCATCCCGCGATGACCGTCGACGCACCGCCGCCCGAAGAGGTCTTTCCCGTCGTCTGGCGGCGCGACAAAAGGAGTGCCTCATGAGCCGATTCCTCGAAGGCTGCCTCGCCATCGTCCTGCTCGGCTGGCTAAGCCCCGTCGCGACGCTCGCCGCCGACACCGCGTCAGCGGCACCGGCGTCGGCCGCCGCATCCGCCAAAGGTTCCGCTGCGCCGCCGGTCGTGCTGATCACCGGCTCGAATCGGGGCATCGGCCTGGAGTTCGCTCGTCAATATGCCGAGAGGGGCTGGACGGTGATCGCCACGGTGCGTGACCCGGTCACGGCGACAGTGCTCGCGGCGCTCGCGGCAAAACACAAGAACCTGACGATCGACAGGCTGGACGTCGGCGACCGTGCGCAGATCGAGGCGCTGGCCGCGAAATATCGGGGCAAGCCGATCGACGTGCTGCTGAACAATGCCGGCTGGCTGGGCGATCGCGACAAGCAGTCGTTCGACTCGCTCGACTACGCGACCTTCGAGGAAGTGCTCCGCATCAACACCTATGCGCCGCTGGCGATGTCGCGCGCCTTCCTCGACAACGTGCTGGCGTCGCCGCAGAAGAAGATCGTGACGATCACCAGCGGGCTGTCGTCGCAGGCCAATACCACGCGCGGCGGCGGGCTGTATTTCTATCGGCTCAGCAAGGCGGCCGTGAACATGGCGATGCGCACGCTGCAGGCCGAAACCCGCGCCCGCGGCGTCAAGGTGGGCATTCTCGCGCCGGGCATGGTCGAGACGCGGCTGCTGCGGGCCAGCGGCTTTCCGGGTGCGGGCATCACGCCGGAGAAGAGCGTCACGGGCGTGATCCGCAACATCGACAACCTGACGCAGGACGCGCAGATCATCCTCTACGACGGCAGTATCGTTCCCTGGTGAGCGGCCTCATCAGCCCCCTGCCGAGCCGCGGTATGCGTGGAGAACGGCTCGCCGCGGCAACCCTGCAGCGCCGCCTGGATCTCGGCGACGATCGACAGCGCGATGGCTTCGGGCGTGCGGCCCCCGAGATCGAGCCCCACCGGCGCGCGCAGCCGCGGGCGTAGCGCCGCCGTCGGTGCGGCACCGAGTTCGGCGAACAGCCGCTCGCGCCGCGCCGCGGGCCCGAGCAGGCCGACGTAGGGCACCGGCGAGCGCGCCAGCGCGCCGAGGTAGTGACCATCCGCGACCAGGTGATGGCTCATCACCACTGCCGCATCGAAGCGTGCAAGATCCAGCTCGCGGCCCAATGCGTCGGCGTCCAGTTGCCGCACGGCGCGCGCCGCGGGAAATCGCCCGGCATCGACGTAGGCGCTGCGATGATCGACCACCGTGAGGTGCCAGCCGAGCGACGCGCCCCAGCCCACGACGGGCTCGGCA
Organism: Pseudomonadota bacterium; assembly: GCA_043748075.1. Taxonomy (GTDB): domain Bacteria; phylum Pseudomonadota; class Gammaproteobacteria; order Steroidobacterales; family Steroidobacteraceae; genus UBA964. The sequence goes on along the minus strand of JAYTNX010000079.1, from coordinate 34,884 downwards.
TCCGGGCCCGCACCGCAGAGCAGCACGCTGGGCGGGCGATCGATGCGGGCGACGAACAGGCCGAGCGGCTGCTCGTCCACCGTCGTGGTGGCGAGCCCGGCTTCGAGCCCGCGATCGTCGATCCAGACCGTGCCGACAGGAACCGTGGGATGCGCGGGCGACAACGCGACGGCATAGCTGCCGGCCGCACCCTCGGCGTCGAGCCGGGCGAGCAGTGCCAGCGGTTCGTAACCGCTGACTGCGTCGACGCGCAGCAACAGGATCTGCATCAGCCCTTCGCAGCCGAGACCCAGCCCCCAGATCGGGTCGTCGGAACTGCGACTGTCATAGCTCGCGAGCTCGAGGCAGCGCCCGGAATCGAGCAGCGCCTGCGCGCGTTGGCCGAGGTCGCCCTCGAGACAGCCGCCGCTGAGCAGCCCGGCGCGTTCGCCCGAGGCGGAGAACAGCATCAGCGCGCCCGGCTTGCGATAGGTCGAACCGATCGTTGCGACGACAATGGCCGCGACCAGCGAACGACCGGCCGCGCGTTCACGCGCGAAGAACTCGAGGATCAATGGCGGATCACGATCTTGCCGAAGTGGTTGCCCGTATCCATGTACGCATACGCCGCGGCGGCGTCGGCGAACGCGAACGCGCGGTCGATGACCGGGCGGATCGCGTGCTTGGCGAGAAAGGCATTCAGCGCCTCGAAATCGGCGCGCGAACCGACCGTGATGCCGGTGACGCTCGCGTTGCGCCCGACCAGGCTGCCGCCGGCGATGTCGCCGCCGAAACCGCTGAGGCCACCGATCAGTGCGATGTGGCCGCCCTGCGCGACCGCGGCCAGGGACTGCGCGAGCGTGCCCGAGCCGCCGACCTCGAGCGTCTGGTGCGCCCCGACGCCGCCGGTCAGTTCCAGCAGCGCCTTGCCCCATTCGGGCGTGCTCTTATAGTTGATCGTGCCGATCGCGCCGAGCGATTTCGCACGCGCGAGCTTGGCGTCGCTGGAGCTGGTGATCCACGGCTTGGCCCCCGCGGCAGCCGCGATCTGCAGGCCGAACACCGACACGCCGCCGGTGCCTTGCAGCAATACGTGGTCGCCCGGCTGCATCCGGCCGCGTGAAACCAGACCCGACCAGGCCGTGACCGCAGCGCAGGGCAGGGCGGCCGCATCCTCGTAGGACAGGTGCGCCGGCACCGGCACGACGCCGTCCTCGGACAGCGTGACGTACTGCGCCAGCATGCCGTCGAGCCCGCCGCCGAGTGCACTCGGCGCGGTCTGCGGCGTCGGTCGACCGGCGACCCACGCCTGGAAAAAGGTAGCGGCGATGCGGTCACCGTCTTTCACGCGCGTGGTGCCGGGACCGATGGCGACGACATCGCCGGCGCCATCGGAGAGCGGCACCAGCGAGTCGCGCTTGCCGACCGGATAGAAACCCTTCAGTACGCCGATGTCGCGCCGGTTCAGGGAACTGGCCCGCACCTGCATCAGGACTTCCCGCGCGCCCGGCGCGCGGATCGGGGCGCCTTCGCGCAACTGCAGGCTGAAGCCCTGCGTCTGGCGGATGAGCTGGTACTGATGCTGGCTCTTCGGAATCGACATGGAGGTCCTCGCGATGCTGCCGGCGCCGCCGCCCTCAGAGCGAGCGGCCGCGCCATTCGATGTCGTCGTGGTCGCGGCGCACGTAGCCGCGTTCGTACTCGAGCGCACGCAGCCGGTAGTTCAGGCGCTGGCGCTCGTCGTCGGTGAGCTTGTCCGCCTGCGTGCCGAGCGTGCCCTCGATCGTCCGGATCTCGTTCTCGATCTGGTCGAGACGACTCTTGACCCGATTCATTCTAAGCCCGAGGTCGTAACCGCGGCGGAATTCCATCTCGCCACCCGCAAAGCAGACGTCCTCGTAGCTGCCGCCGACCTCGCCGATGCGGTAGCCGCTGCGCGCGGTGCAGAAGCGCTCGAGGCCGCGTTCCCGTCCCTCGAGCCAGCGCTCGTGGTCCGGCGCGACGCCGAATTTCAGGCAGGCGGCGGTGTGCTGGGAGACGTAGTCTTCCGTGCGACCGGCCGCGCCGTCGCGCTGGCCGATCGAATACCAGTCACCCCCGCGGCAGTCGTTTTCGGACAAGGTGGCGCAGCCGGTCAGGGCCAGCATCGCCAGTGTCGCGAACGTGAATCCCGCTCTCATTCCGCACCTCTGCTCCGGGCCAGTCTATCCCGGCGAAAAACAGTCTGGAGCGGGGGCGCTGAATCGCCGCTGAAAATGCCCGCGTACCCGTCCTCGACCTTCCAGGGTCGAGGGCGTCGACGTACCGGGAGAGGATTTTACAGTTCCTGTCCGTCGTCGCGCGTGACCGCCACCAGCGACGCCCGCGGTGGCAGGTCGCCGCCGTCGGGCCAGTGACTCACCGGATCTTCCAGCGTCCCGCCTTCGCCCGGATGCTGGATGCTGAGGAAGAGCGTGCGGCCATCGGGCGTGAACTCGCAGCCACCGATTTCGCAGCCCACCGGTCCGCTGGCGATCTGCCGCAACAGGCCGCGGTCAGGCCCCTGCGTCGGGACGACGAAACAGCCGTTGTTGGCAAGGACGCCGGATTCCGCATCGGAGACGATCCAGAGGCGTCCCTGCGGATCGAAACCGAGATTGTCGGGGCAGGCGATCGCGCTCAATTCCGCGTGGTTGGCGTAGCCCGCGAAATAGGTGTCGCCACGCTCCAGACGGCCCGGTACGAGATCTTCGGTACGGGTCAGGAAACGCGAACCCGGTGCACGCGGATCGCCGGCGAGCAGGAACACGTTCCAGCGGAAACCGGCGGCGGCCGCGTCGTCGCCGTTCTCGATGAGCTCGATGACATGCCCGAAATCGTTCAGCAGCCGCGGATTCGCGGCATCGGCGCCGAGGTCGATCTCCCGTCCCATGAAATAGTCGCGTCGGCTGCCGCGATCCCGGTCACCGTTCTTGGTGCAGGCGATGTACACACGACCCGTCACCGGGCTCGGCTCGACGTCCTCGGGTCGGTCCATCGGTGTCGCGCCGAGGCGGTCGGCGGCGGCGCGACACTTGATCAGCACTTCTGCCTGATCGCGAAAGCCGTTCGCGCGGTTCAGCGGACCCTGCTCGTCGAACACGAGGGGCAGCCACGCGCCGCTCCCGTCGGCGTCGAAGCGCGCCACGTGCAGCGTGCCCCGATCGAGCAGGTCGCGGTTGGCAGCCGGGTTCTTCGGGTCGAACTGTCCTGCCGTCACGAACTTGTAGACGTACTCGAATTTCTCGTCGTCGCCCATGTACGCCGCCACGCGCCCGTCGCGCGCAAGGATCGTGTTGGCGCCTTCGTGGGAGAAGCGTCCCAGCGCGGTGCGCTTGCGCGGCGGCGACGCCGGATCGCGCGGGTCGATCTCGACGATCCAGCCCGCCCGCAGTGCCTCGCGCGGCTCGCGGCGCACGTCGAAGCGCGGGTCCGCGAATTCCCAGCCATACAGCGAAGTCTCGCCGAGCGGGAATCGCGCGTGCGCATCCAGCGTCGCAAAATCCTCGGTCGCAGACGCCCAGCTGCGCGCACCGCCGAAGTAGTCGTCGATGTTCTCTTCGGCGGTCAGATACGTGCCCCAGGGCGTCTTGCCGCCGGCGCAATTCGCGAACGTGCCTAGCGCCCGCGTGCCGGTGGGATCGGCCGCCGTCTGCAGCAGCGTCGCGCCGCGCGCCGGGCCGGTGATCTCGCAGGGCGTCGTTGCGGTGATGCGCCGCGTATGGCGCCCGCCCGGTACGAACCGCCAGCGGTCGCGCATCGACTGCTCGACGTGAACGATGCTGACGCCATGCGCCGCCTGCATCCACGCGACCGCCTGGGGATTCGACTCGATCCAGCCTTTGCGTGCCAGCGCGCGCTCGCGGCCCGTGCGCGGCAGCCCGGAGAACGCCAGCTCCGCATTGACGTACTCGTGGTTCACGCAAAGCAGGCCGCGACGTGATGCCGCGGCATCTGCGGGAAAGAACGCGATCGCGTCGCAATTGCTACCGAAGCGCCGCGCCTGGGCTGCCGCGGCCGTGGGTGCCAGCAGGATGCCGTCGCGGAGCGACTTCGGATCGAGCCCGCGTTCGCCGGACCACAGCGCGTCGCCCCAGCGGGCGATGACGTCGTGGCGATAGCCTTCGGCCAGCTCCAGCGCATCGCGGCGCGAGGCTGCGAGGCGCACACGGGACGCTGCGCCCGGTATCGCGGACAACGCGACCTGTGCGTGGGACGCCGTCGCGCCCAGACCGAGCCCTGCAAGTGGCAGTGCGCCAGCGGCCGCGGCCGCGGTGGTGACGAAGCCCCGTCGGGACAGTCGTCGTTCGAAGATTGCAGCGAAGGAGGCCAGCCGCAGGTTGGTGTCGGTCATCAAAAGTGTCCCGTCGAGATACAGCCGTGGCGCGCAACGGAGTCCGGACGGCTGCGCAGGGCGCCGGCGACGCGGTATCGTAGCGGTTCCCAAGGATGCGGGGTTTCACATGAAGACTTCGTTACGGCAGCGCGGTCGGGCCGAGCTCGGATTCATCGCCGCCCTCGGCCCCGTCAGCGGCCAGCTGAAGCGCGCCGTGCGGCGTGACATCGGCGCCCGCGGGCTCGATGCGCAGACGCTCGCCGCCGACCTCGACGCGCGGAATGCACAGGTGGAAACGGCGCTGCAGGATTCGCGCCCTTATCAGAACTACCTGACGCTGCATAAGTGGGGCCTCAACAACCTCACGCGTGCCGCCTTCGATGCCTTCGAGTCGAACCGCGCCGAACTCGAGCCGCAACTGACTGCACCGGTCGAAGGGCCGGCCACGCTCGACTGCCCGGCGGACCTGAAAATCCCTGGCTACTGGCGCAACTGGTTCCACAACACCACCGGCGGCTGGGACGGCCACGAGTACATGGGCTTCATCCATGGCGAGCTGATCCACCGCTGGGTCGTCGGCGCCACCTTCCCGGGTGGTCTGGTTGCGCAGCGCGAGGCGGCCGCCGACGCTGCATCGCGCACCGACTATCGGCGCGTGCTCGACATGGGCTGCGGCACCGGCCAGTACACGCGCGTGCTGTCGCAGCGTTTTCCGCAGGCCGAAATCCACGGCACCGACTGCTCTCTGCGCGAGCTGCAGTACGCGCAGCGGATCGCGAACGAGAATGGCTGGGCGTGGCGACTGCACCGCGTGGCGAACGAGCGCACCGGCCTGCCGTTCGGCAGCTTCGGCCTCGTCACCTCCTACGTCGTGCTGCACGAAGTGCCCGTCAGCGCGATCCGCGAGACCTTCGCCGAGGCGTACCGGCTGCTCGAGCCCGGCGGCGACATGGTGATGGCCGACGTCACCCGCTACGAGAAGATGGATCCGATTGCCGTCTGGATGCAGGACAGTGCCGCGCGCCGCGAAGTTGAACCGTTCTGGCGCCAGTCGGCCAGCCTCGACCTGGCCGCTGCCGCCACCGAGGCAGGCTTCGTCGACGCTGAGAGCTATGGCATCGGCGTGATGAACTATCCGTGGATCGTGCGCGGCCGCAAGCCGCGCTGAGACATCGCGACCGTGGCGAAGCGCAGGAAGGCGGCGACGCGCCGAGCCAAGCCGCCCGCGAAAAAGCGCGGCAAGCGGGTCGCCAGGCGGGTTCGCGCCTTCGCGGCCCCAGCGGCCGTCGTCGCGAAAGACGTCGCCAACGACGTCGTGCAGGAGTGGCGCTACCTGCAGTCGCGACGCCTCGAAGACATCGCCCAGGCCTTTGTCTCGCTGACCAGCGAGCTGTGGATCGTCAAGGACCGCATGGCCGTGCTCGAGCAGGTGCTAGATCGCCACGGCATTCCGGCGCCGAAGGCCGTCGAGGCGTTCATGCCCGAAGGTGAATTCAAGACGACGCTCGACGCCGAGCGCAGCGCCTGGGCGCGGCGGATGATCGCCGCGCTGTTCCCGAAGGGGCTTCCCAAGGTCGAGTGAATCAGGCGCCGGGCAGCCCCTCGAGCACCGTGACGAAGAAGGTGCCCTTGCCGGCGCGCAGGGTTTTCGCGGCTTCGTACTCTGCCGACTTCCAGAAGCCCCAGGCCGCGTCCTTCGACGGAAATCGCGCGATCAGGATGCTCTCACCGCGCGGATCGCCCTCGGCGACATCCACTTTCGCCGCCGGAGTCAGCGTCAGATAGTGACCGCCGAACTTCTTGTAGATCGGCGGGAGCGCGGCGTTGTAGGCCTGGAAGCCCACCATGTCGGTCACCTTGCCCTGCACCAGCAGAAAAGCGGCCTTCTTGATGTCATCAGTCATGGGAGTCGCCTCGCACCAAGATGCACCGACAGGGCTGCGTGATCCGATCGCCCGCTACTTGATCAGGCCTTCGGCCTTCATCGCCGCCTGCACGGCCGGTCGCTCCAGGATGCGCGCGTGATAGGCCTTCAGCCCCGGCCATTCGCCGAGATCGATGCCGACCACTCGCGTCCATCCGAGCACCGTGAACAGGTAGGCATCGGCGACGCTGAACGCGTTGCCGACGAGATATTCCTTGCCCTCGAGCTGCTGCTGAACGAACACGAACTTCTTCCCGAGGTTCGTCTTGCCCGCGGCCTTCGCGTCGTCGGTAGCGCCTGGCGTGAAGAACACGCCGAAGCCCTTGTGCACCTCGGAGTTGATGTAGCCCAGCCACTCATGCAGCCGGTAACGGTCGAGCGTGCCCGCGGCGGGTGCGAGCTTCGCGGCCGGCTTGAGATCCGCCACGTACGGCAGGATCGCGGTCCCTTCCGTCAGCACCTGACCGTCGTCGAGCCGCAACGCCGGCACATAGCCCTTCGCCGTCACCTGCCAGTAGTCCTCGCCATTCGCGGTCTTCTTCGCCCGACCGTCGACCTTCACGGCCTCGAACGGCACGCCGGCCTCGCGCAGCGCGATGTGAGAGGCGAGGGAGCAGGCACCAGGACTGAAATACAACTGCATGGGAGATCGCATCGGGTGGGAATGGGGGGCTACATGCTAGCGATCCGGTCGGGGTTGGCAAGTCCTGCTCGAAACACGCCCGGGGAGTCATCGCGTGGCCGAGAGGAAGGCGTGCCCGACACGTCCGACGTCCCCGACCCGCAGCCGCTAGAATCCCGCCTCCGGGCCCGTAGCACAGCGGTTAGTGCAGGGGACTCATAATCCCTTGGTCCTTGGTTCGAATCCAAGCGGGCCCACCAATTTCAGGAACCTGCCGCACCGGGCGCCTTGGATCCAGGCTGAGCGGGCGGATGCCGGGTACTCATTCGCCAAGTCCTCGCACAGCAGTTCCGCCTGCGCAATCACGGTCCTGACGGCATCGTCGTCAGTGGTAATCGCGCTGCTCACCAGCTGGCGGATGGCGGCGTTTTCGACAATGGATTCGTCAATGGAACTCATGTCTTTCTGAGCGCATAGCGTCCGGTTTTCTTGCCGCCCTCCTTCTCGACCAATCCGGCTTCCAGCAACGGATTCAGAAGATCCATCGCGCCCTGGCGCGAGATGCCAAGCGCAACCCAAATCTCCGCCGGAGCCATGCGGTGATGGTCGCGCAGCAGGTTGAGCAGTTGTACCTGTTTGGGCCGCAGCACCAGCTTCACCGGCGAGTTCACGCTGAGCGTCTGCAGCCGCAGCCATACCCGCCCCAGCGTATGGAACACACCTTCGGCGCAATACTCCAGCCAGCCGGACAAGTCTTCGCCCGCCTTGCGCACGGCTGCCAGTTCGCGGTAATAGCGCGGTCGGTCTTCCCAGTAATATTCGTCAACGGAGAAGATGTGATGGGTATCGAAGCCGCGGCGGTATAGCTCCCACAAGGCCAGCGCCCGCCCGGTTCTCCCGTTGCCATCGGCAAATGGATGAATGCTCTCGAAGCGGTAATGCAGGATGGCCGAGCTCAACACCGGCGAAAGTTTCACTGCGTCCTTGTTCCACCATTCCATCAACTCGAACATCAGCCCGGACACCTCCAATGGAGGCGGCGGCACGAAGCCACCCACACGTACGGCAATAGTGCGATAACGCCCCGCCTCGCCCTGATCCATCACCTCACCGGCGAGGATGCGGTGTAGTTCAAGAACAGCGTCGTGGCCGATGCGCTTTTTCGCGGCATGCTTTTCGACGTAGCGAAGCCCGGCGAAGTAGTTGACGACCTCGCGTCTGGCACGGGCACCGGAGGTGGCGAGCTCGCGCCCTTCTTCCAGCGCACGCACCTGCTCCAGGGTGAGGGGGTTGCCCTCGATGGCCGTGGAAGCATGGACATTTCGCGCGCGGGTGTCTTTTTGCAGCGCCGGAATCCACGCCAGCTCGACGGCCGCGCTCAGAATCCGCTCCCGCAACGCGGCGATGGCTTCTACACGCGAAAGCAGCTGCGGCGAAATCGCGAAGTGCGGTTGGTAGGACACGCAGTTAGTAAAGTATAAGTCCAGTTTTGTGTCAAGTGGACAATTATATACTTGACAAACCCATCATGGGTCTGCAATCTAATGCCATAGGAGATCTGGCGATGGCTACCGCACTGAATGCCGCCTACTTCCACGACGACGCCAAGGCGCGCGAGTACCTAGAGTCGATCCGCTGGCCCGAAGGCCCGATCTGCCCGCACTGCAAGACGCAGGGCGACCACTACCGGCTTGCGGGCAAGGCCCATCGTCCGGGCCTGCTGAAGTGCGCGGATTGCCGTAAGCAGTTCTCCGTGACCGTTGGCACGGTTTTCGAGCGATCCAAGATCCCGCTGTCCAAGTGGCTCGCTGCCGCCTACTTGCTTTGCTCCAGCAAGAAGGGCATCAGCGCCCATCAGCTCCACCGCATGCTCGGCGTGACCTACAAGACCGCGTGGTTCCTGGCCCATCGCATCCGCTTCGCCATGTCCGATCGGGGCGGTGGCCTGATGGGCGAAGGCGGCGGCACGGTCGAGGCTGACGTGACCTACGTCGGTCGCAAGCCCGGCACCAAGGTCCGGGCCGGCGCGGGCCACAACGAACTGGTGTTCTCACTGGTCGAGCGCGGCGGCAAGGTTCGCAGCCAGCACGTAACCGTCAAGGCGTTCGACGGCGTCAAGGACGCGCTGAAGGCCAACGTCTCACCGGACGCGATCCTGATAACCGATCAGGCCCGCATGTATCGCAACATCGCCAAGGCCTACGCCGACCACCAGACCGTCAACCACTCAGCCGGCGAGTACGTTCTGGGCAACGCCTACACCAACACGATTGAAGGCTTTTTCAGCGTGTCAAGCGCGGTATGAACGGCACCTACCAGCACTGCGGCTCGCAGCACCTGCACCGCTACCTTGCCGAGTTCGACTTCCGCTACAACCATCGCGCCAGTCTTGGGGTCGAAGACGGGCAGAGAGTGGTGGACACCTTGGCAGGAATTGGCGGGAAGCGACTGACATACAGATGAATTAGTCCGGCAAATGCTGCGCCAGTCCGGTGAATGAAACCGTCAATTGGCGATCGACTGAATCTTTATGCCAAAACATACGACTTGAAAATGCCATAAAAATCATTTTATTACGCCACAGTGGCAGAATGCGCTTCAAAAACTGGAGCGCCTCTGCCATTAATCTATTGCATTCACCGGAGTGGCGCAGCATACTTCGGCCGCGCTCGTGCAGGGGCGCGCGGTTAAAGGCGTTAAACATGGAACCCGGCCCCACGCAGCGGCTGAAGGTCAAGATCCGTGATTCGGAGTTCGAAGCGGACGGACCTCCAGATGTCGTTCAAGACCTCTATCAGCAATGGCTTGACGCTGTTAACGCAGCGCCAGCACCGGAGCCTGCGTCCAGCGCCGCCCCTCGATCGCCGCCATTAGGCATGCCAGCGCCGTCCGTGGACGCGTGGCTGGACGAACCAGGGCCTTCTGTGACCATCACGGATGAACTGATGTCGCGCGTCTTCCGCCGCGAAGGCGACTCCATCTCGCTCTTGGCGCTGCCCAATGGCAACCGCCGTGAACCAGATGCGCTCATCACCCTGCTGTACGGATTTCAGCGACTGGCGAACATGCCGGCTGTCACGGGAGTAACGCTTATGCAGGCGTCTCGACAGTCTGGAGTGGCGCTTCCACGCATTGACCGTGTTCTAGATTCTGAGACCGACTTCATCATGGCTGCCGGGGCGCGCCGTGGCCGACGGTACTCCCTTAACAACCGGGGAGTTCGCCATGCCGAGCTGCTGATAAAGCAGCTAGTTGAATGATCAGGGTAGAAGAAGCCGGATGGGTAGCAGCCATCCGGCTCCAAGATGTGTCTACGAGCGTTAAACATGGCCATGTGGTAAATCATGGCGTCGTAGGCACGTACTTAGAGTAGCACTTCGACCGAATACTCTATTGAAATTAAGATCTTACAGAGGCGCATAGGGTCCTGCCATCGGGCGCCAGTTGGGCCACAAAGAATTAATGACTGGCATGGAGATGACTATGAGGAGAGTTCAGACTCCGCCCGCCTTGTCCACCGACGGGTGTGGAGTCGTCGCACAAACCACGTCTCAGACGTGAGAAGGCCCTGATCCGTTTAACTCTTGGCGGAGGGCGGATCAGGGCCTGGTGGGCTGGCGGGGCGCGTAGGTTACCGGGCAGGCTTTCTATCCACGTCCGACGGGTTCAATCCCCGTGCGCTCCACAATCCTCAATTGGATCATATTCCCTATGCGCACCGCGATCTATATCGATGGATTCAATCTGTACTACTGGCTACGCAACTTGCCGTACCGCTGGATCGATTTGCGTGCGCTTACACTTAACGCCATTGCGAAGGATGGGGTCACTCACGATATCGTCGCCGTAAAGTACTTCACCGCATACGTCTCAGATACAGACCGAGACCGATCAAAATCGACTCGTCAGGATATCTATCTGAAAGCATTACAAGCGCACGATCGCGCGCTGACTGTGCACCTGGGTGAATTCCGTCGTAAGCCCCGACAGATGCCACGCGCTTACGCGGACGGTAGCACTGGCCCACTCGTGTGGGTGATGGATACCGAGGAGAAGGGGTCCGACGTCAACTTAGCTGTAGAGCTTGTTAACGATGCGTGGCTCAACGTGTACGACCTGGCAATCGTTATTTCGAACGACTCGGACCTCTATCGGGCGTTAAGCGTGGTAAAGCGCAAACAGCGCCGGGTGGGCGTGCTGGTACGAGGAGATGCCGACGTAGTAAGCCTTCGCAAGGTCTCTAGCTTCGTCAAAACGCTTACCGTGGATCACGTCCGAGCAGCCCTTATGCCGGAACAGATCCCTGGCACTAGCATTTCGATACCGCAAAAATGGCTAGAAGAGGAGCGTGCCGCGGGCGCAAGGCCCATAAAAGGCTAGGGCCTCTTTCGAGGCCCCGCCACCCATGGACCGAAACCCATGGGGGGATTGCCGCGAATTATGGGTGTGTTTCTAGAAAATGCAAGACAGGTCTGTAGCTTTTCGCTCACAGTGCGAAACGGAGGCGTGGCCACGCCAAGAACTGTGAGGCAGTCCGATTTCGGCACTAGCGCACTCGTTTCTGGGTCGGCGGCGTCCCCAATAGCCACTGCACCACCTCCCTAAACCGCACCGGCTTCCGCTTCGGTGTTGCGGCCTTCTTGGCTGCCTTCGGCGTGGGCTTTCTCATCCCCCAATGTTAACCGGTTAAGCCGGCCCATCCAATCCGCGTTCTGTACGTACATTCTCGATCCGGAATAGGTACAGAACGCGTCGGATGCCATGGGTTCGTCAAGTATATAATCGCCATCAAGTGCTACCCCACACCAAGGCGGTGTCTTCGACGATGGCTTCGTTGAGGCTCACCATTTCGGCGCCTTCGCATTGGCGGACTCGGCGGAAACCTTCCCCGCGTGATCCAGCAGTTCGCGCCCGGAGATTTTCAGGAACTCAGAAGACGTTCTCGGCTTTGTATTCGTCCGGGTCTTCGGGGTTGGCGCCGGCGTAGTCACCCTTGACCGCGAGGAGCCTGTCTGCGGTGTTCCTCGAAGGTGTCGGAGATGTACTTGAGGAAGATCAGGCCGAGGACGACGTGCTTGTACTCCGCCGCGTCCATGTTGTTGCGGAGTTTGTCGGCGGTGAGCCAGAGCTTGGCCTCGAAGCCGAGGGCGGCCGAGGTTTTGGCGCTGGCGGTTTTCGGTCTCTTGGGAGCCATGAAAGTCTTTCGGTTTCTCGGTGTTTCCAGAGTAGCAACGTCAAAATGCCGCCCGGTCAGCGAGCGCGCAGCACCGTCGATTTGGTAGAGATTATAGATATTATCAAGATCTTGTAATATCGATAATAATCATATAGCTTCGGTTTGTGGATCCCGTCCGAAATCCCTTTGCGCCAGGAGCGGGCACGCCCCCGCCGGAGCTGGCGGGCCGCGATGAGGTGAGGGAGACGGTCCGGGTCGCGCTGGAGCGTGTGCGTCTGGCCCTGCCGACCAAGAGTGTGCTGATGGTCGGGCTTCGCGGCGTGGGCAAGACCGTGCTGCTGGACAACATGCGTGACGCGGCTGAAGCCGCGGGCATTCACACCATTCGCATCGAAGCACCGGAATCCCGGTCCTTGCCGGCGCTGCTGGCGCCGCAGCTGCGCCAGGCGCTGTTGCGGATGTCGCGCAACGCCAAGGCCAAGGCGCTTGCGGAGCGCGGGTTGCGCGCGCTCGCGGGTTTTGCCAAGGCCCTCAAAGTGAAGTTCAACGACATCGAGGTGGGCATCGACCTCGAGCCGGAGGCCGGGCTGGCCGACAATGGCGATCTGGAGCACGACCTGCAGGCCTTGATGGAAACCGTCGGCGCCGCAGCGCTCGAAGCCAATACGGCCTTGGCTCTGTTCGTGGATGAGCTGCAGTACGTCGTGGAAGCGCAGCTGGCCGCGCTGATCACGGCCTTGCATCGCGCCGCCCAGCGTCGACTGCCTGTGGTGCTGGTGGGTGCGGGTCTGCCCCAGTTGCGAGGGCAGATGGGACGTGCCAAGTCGTACGCCGAGCGGCTGTTCGATTTCCCGGAGATTGGTCCGCTGTCGGTCGAAGATGCGGGCCGCGCCATCGCGCGGCCACTCGAACATCAGGGTGTGCAGATCGAGGCCCCCGCGCTGCAGAGCATCGTGCAGCAAACCTCGGGATATCCCTACTTCCTCCAGGAGTGGGGCAAGCACTCCTGGGATACTGCCGACGCAACTCCGATCACGCTGGCGGATGTCGCGCTGGCCTCCCGATCTGCGCTGGCCGCGCTGGATGAGAGCTTTTTCCGGGTCCGCTTCGATCGCCTGACGCCGCTGGAAAAACGCTACCTTCGGGCCATGGCACAGCTGGGGAGAGGGCCGCATCGATCCGGGGATATCGCCGAGATGTTGCACCGTAAGGTCACCGCACTCGGCCCGACCCGCAATCAGCTCATCTCAAAGGGCATGATCTGGAGCCCCAATCACGGGGACACGGCATTCACGGTGCCACTGTTCGATGAGTTCATGCGCCGGATCATGCCCGGAGACGAATGGCGCGAGTGAGCGGGTGGCCAAACTCATCCGGCAGGTTTTGAGCGCTAGTACTGCTGCCGCGTCGGCCGGTACAGGATCTCGTTGATGTCGACGTCCTCGGGCTGGCTCATCGCGAACACAACGGCGCGCGCGAAGGAGTCGGCGGGGATCGCGAACTCCGCGTAGAACTTTTCCATGTTCGCGGCGACGTCCGCTTCGGTCGAACTGGCCGGCAGTTCGGTGTCGATGGCGCCTGGCGAGATCACGGTGGTGCGGATGTTCCAGGGCTTCACTTCCTGGCGCAGGCCTTCCGAAAGCATTCGCACGGCGGCCTTGGTGGCGGAGTAGACCGCGCTGCCGGGGCCGACCTTGTGGCCCGCGACGGAGGCGACGTTGATGATGTGGCCGCAGTTCTGCCGCTGCATCATCGGCAGCGCGGCGGCGATGCCGTAGAGCACGCCCTTGATGTTCACGTCGATCATGCGGTCCCAGTCCTGGAGCTTGCGGCGCTCCAGCGGCGACTGCGGCATCACGCCGGCGTTGTTGATGATCACGTCGAGCCGGCCCCAGCGCGCGATGGCGGCGTCGACCAGCGCCTGAACCTGCGCGGCGTCGGTGACGTCTGTCTTCACGGCGAAGGCTTCGCCGCCGCTGCGCGTCAGTTCACTCTCGAGCGCCTGCATGCGGTCGAGACGGCGCGCGCCGAGGGCGACCCTGGCGCCCTGGGCGCTCAGCAGACGCGCGGCCGCTTCGCCGAGGCCGCTGCTCGCGCCGGTGACGACGACGACCTTGCCAGCGATGGGGACGGTCATGGAGCGAGAGCCTCGCGGTGGGGCGCCGTTCTCTTGGTCGAGGACTCGCGAGGTGAAGGGCTCGCCGGCGTCGTCGCGGTGGGCATTGGCGGCGCACGAACGGTCTGCAGCCAGCGCGCGAGATCTTCGCTGAAGCGCTCCGGAATCTCCCACATCGGGAAATGGCCGACCTCGGGATACTCGATCAGCGTCACGGTGGTGTTCGTGAAGCGCGCCACGGTGCGCGCGGCGCCCTGCGAGATCACGGTGTCGTAGCCGCACCATTGCAGCAGCACGGGCACGCGCACGGACTCGGCGACCGCGCCGACGTCGCTGGTCTTGAAGGCCAGTGTGTTCGCGGCGATCAATTGCCTCTGGCGCGCCGCGGCGCCCGGGACGTTGTTGGCGTAGTAGATCGGCTCCACCATCGCTGCGGTCGGCTGGAAGGTCGGCGGCGTCGTGGTCTCGAGCACCCAGCGGTAGAACAGTCGCGAATGCCAGTCCGGCAGAAAGCGGTCGTGGAAGCGCGCCAGCCATTTCATGTGCCAGGCAACGTGGCGCGTCTGGCTGGGGCGTTCGAGGGGCACGATGGAAAGCGCGATCGCCTGGACGCGCTCGGGGTGGTTGCGGGCGTACTCGAGCGCGACGTTGGCGCCGTTCGAGGTCGCGACCAGCGTCACGGGCGGAAGCTCGAGCGCCTCGACGAGGCCGGCGACGAGCTCGGCGGCGCGCGGAGTCGTATAGATGCCGGTCGGATCGGGGCCCGAGACCCCGTAGGGCGGCCAGTCCATCCGCACGAGGCGAAAGCGATCCTTCAGTCGATCGACGACCAGGTCCCACTCGTGCAGGTTGACGATGCTGCCGTGCAGGAGCAGCAGCACCGGGCCCTGGCCTTCGTCGCGCAGGTGCAGCGGCACGCCATCGACGGTCACGAAGCGCGAGGGCGGTGATGCCACGTGAGTGCGCGCGGCGGCGAGGTCGGGCGAGCCGAGGCCCCCGCGCAAGGCGAGCAGCGTCACAAGAAGGGTGCCGGCGATTACCGCCGCGACCAGGGCGACGCGGCGGAATCGCTTCATCTTGGCCCGAGCCCGAGGTGGCTGCGCAGCGTCGTGCCCTCGTAATCGCGGCGCAGCAGTCCGCGGCGCTGCAGGATCGGCACGACCTCGTCGATGAACAGCATCAGCTCGCCCGGCATGTAGGCAGGCTGGATCGTGAAGCCGTCGCAGGCGCGAGCCGCGATCCATTCGCCCATCATGTCGGCGAGCTGCTCGGGCGTGCCCTTGAAGATATTGTGGCCGCGCGGCGTGCGCACGTAGCCGAGCGCGAACTTCACCAGCGACAGGCCGGCGGCAACCACCGGCGCCAGCATCTTCTCGATGTCGGCGGGCGGCAGTTCGGTGGCGGCGAGAATCTCGGCGAGCGGGATCGGGCCGTCGGGCGGGTGGCGCGTGAGGTCGTAGCCGATCGAGTCGCCGAGGTATTCGATGCACAGCTCCGGGCTCGCGAGCTCGAGCAGCTCGCGTTCCTTGGCCAGTGCCTCGGCCTCGGTGGCGCCGAGGATGAACGACAGGCCGGGCATGATCAGTACGTCGTCGCCGTCGCGGCCGAACTTCGGCATGCGCGCGCGCAGGTCCTCGCGGTAGGCGCGGCCGTCTTCCATCGTCTTCGCAGGGCAGAAGATGGCCTCGGCGGTCTTCGCGGCGAAGTCGCGGCCATCGCCGGATTGCCCCGCCTGCACCAGCACGGGCCGGCCCTGCGGCAGTCGCGGCGCCGAGAGCGCGCCGTGTACCTGGAACCAGCGACCCTGGTGCGCGATCGCGGCGTTGCGGCCGCCCGGCCCCTGGCCGGCCGCATCCCAGAGCGCGTTGGTGATGCCGACGAACTCGTCGGCCCGCTGGTAGCGCAGCGACTTCTCGGGCAACGCCTCGCGGGCGAAGTTCCACGCGGATGCGGGGTGGGCCGTGGTCACGATGTTCCAGCCGGAGCGGCCGCCGGAGAGTCCGTCGAGGGTCGCGAACTTGTCGGCGAGCAGCGCCGGCTCGTTGTAGGTCGTGGAGACCGTGGCGACGAGGCCGATGTGGCGCGTCTCGGCGCCCATCACGCCGAGCAGCGTGATCGGGTCGAGCGTCGGCATCGGCAGCAGGCGCGGCGTGCGGCCCTGGTAGCCGCGCGCCTGCAGCTGGTCGCCGAACACGATCGCATCGAAGCGGCCCGCTTCGGCGCGCTGCGCCACCTCGGCGTAATAGGCGCCGTCGAACACCGCACGGGGTGTGGCGCCGCGATAGCGCCAGCCGAACGGATAGAAGCCGATGCCCTGCAGGAACGCCCACAGATGCAGCGGATGGCTCGCCGTGCCGGTCATGACCGCACCCCCGGGTTCGGCAGGCCGAGCCGCGCGCGAAGCAGGCCGTGGCGGTTGGGGCGGCCGAGCAGTCCGCGGCGCTCCAGCTCGGGCAACACCTCGGACGTGAACCGCGGCAGTTCGGTCAGCGGATCATCGAGCGCGAAATGAAGCCCCTCCATCGCGCCTGCGCGGAACTGATCCTGGAGTCGGTCGAGACCGGCGGTGTTCCAGTCCGTCGGCGCGACGCGCGCGCTGCGCAGTGCGCCGGCTCTGACGTCGGTGTCCGGGTCGACGATGAGCACGTCGGCGCCAAGGTCGCGCCACAGCGGGTCGCGATCCGTCTGCACGAGCAGGGGATGGCCCTGTGGCGGTCGTGCCGCGTTCAGTGGGCCGCGTACCTGGAAGAACGGCCCGTGGTAGTGGCAGGGTCGCACCTTGTCCGGATCCAGGTAGATGCCGCTCGCGGCGTCGATGATCAGCGCATCCGCGTCCCAGCTGTCCCAGAGACTGCGCGTCGCGGCGATGAAATCGAGCGCCTTCGGCAGCGCCTGTTCGGGCACGATCGCGGCGAGCGCGCCGAGGCGCGCGGGGTTGCGGCCGCCCAGCCCGGGCTGCCAGCCACTGCGGCCGCCGGTGAGGAAGTCCAGGGCGGACATCGCCCGCGCGACGTGGAACGGCTCGGCTTCGAGTGCGGCAGTGAACGCCACGAGGCCGACGCCGCCGGCATGCGGCGCCAGCCACGCCGCGACCACCAGCGGGTCGAAGCGCGGAGACGGGTCCGTGGGGCCGGTCTCGCCCAGCACCAGCAGGTCGATGCGTGCGGATTCCGCCAGCGCGACCAGCGCGGTCGCGTGCTGGGGATCGGCCAGCGGCTCCGCGCCGCTGAGCCCGGCCGAGAGGAACAGCGTCGTGCGCGCGTCGTGTCGACTCATACTTGCACCACCGCGTCTGGCAGGTCGTGAATGGGCTCGGCACCCTGCGCCGTGATCAGCATCAGGTCTTCCATGTGCGCCGAGCCGCCGATGCCGGTGGCGAGCACCGGGCAGTCGACGCTCAGGATCATGTTCTCGCGCAGCACCAGATCGGACTTGCGATAGAACCCGCCGGATTCCTCGCAGGGCTCGTCGGTGTGCGACAGGCCGACGCTGTGCGGGCCGAAGCCGATCGCGACGTCGAAGCCGCCGCGGCGCACCGCCTCGCGCCCGAGGCGCGTGAGGTCGGAATAGCGCAGCCCGGGCCGAAGCTGCTCGCGGAGGGCCTGCCACCCGTGGCGCATCGCGTCCGCAGCCCGTCTCGCGGCCGGCTCTGGCTCGCCGACGAACACGGTGCGGGCATAGTCGCCGTGGTAATGGCGAAACTGGCTGACGCCATCGATGAACAGCGTCTGGCCGTCGCGGATGCGCTCGTCCGACAGTTCGGAGGACACGCGATCCACCGTCAGGAACACGGCGCGATTGCCGCGCCGTGCCGCCTCGACCTCGAACGCGCGGCGCACCTCGCCGTAGCTCGCGCCGGCGCGCAGCGGTCCGATGACGGCGTGCACCGCGGCGATGTTCGCCGCCGACGCGCGGCGCATCAGCCGGATCTCGAGCGGGGATTTCACGAGGCGGATGGCGCGCAGGATGTTGTCGGCCGGCACCCGCGTGCCCGGGTGTGCGTGGCGCTCGCAGACCGCCTCGATCACCGGATGGTCGAACCCGATCCGACCCTTCCAGAGGCCGAGGCCCTGCATCGCACGCACCAGCGCGGCGCCGGCATCGCGCACCGTGCGTCGCTCGAACGGCACGCGCCTGAGCGCATCGCGTCGCCGCTGCTCGACTTCGGTCAGGGGCGCGAGTCCGCGATCCGGGAACTGGTCGAACTCGGCCACGGCGGTGTCGTCGCCGCCGTCGCCCGCGTCGTCGTAGAGCCAGGTCTCGAGCTCGCGCTCGAAGCGGCCGTCAGCCCAGGTGTAGTAGTGGATGAAGCGTGTCGTCACGAAGCCGGGCGCGCTGCCTGGTCGGCGCGACAGCAGCGCGAAGCTCGACGGTGGCTGACCCGCGCGCGTGACCGCGATGTGCGGCCAGTAGCCGAGCAGGTGGAACACGTTCAGCGGATCGCCGAGGACCAGGCCCTCGAGGTCGAACTGCGCCATGACCTCGCCGGCGCGCTCGAGATTCATCGGGCCCGAGTGGCGCAACAGGCGGTCGAGTTCGTCGTCCTGCTCGGGCGGTTCCATGGATGACCCTTGCGGCAGCCGCCGCAACTTCAGGCGCTTCGACTCTAGATCATGCCCGGCCGGACAGACAGGCGATTGTCGATTGCACCCACTTGCCGGATGGACCAATACTTCCGCGGGTCCCGTCTGATCGGATGTGTCCCATGATCGAGCGCGCCTTCGTCACCCTCGCCGAGGGGCAGATGCACCTGCGGCGTATCCTGGGCCCCGATACGAAGGCCCGGCCCCTGCTGCTTTTTCATGCCTCGCCGTCGTCATCCTGGGGCCTGGAGGGTCTGATGCAGGCGCTGGTCGCGGCGGGCCGTCGCGGCACGATCATCGCGCCGGACACGCTCGGCAACGGCGATTCGGTCGCGCCTGCGGAGGAGCATCCGGACATCGCGTACTTCGCCGACAGCAAGCGGCGACTTGCGGAGGCGCTCGGTTACGAGCGGGTCGACGTGTACGGCGGCCACACCGGGGCGCGGATCGCCTGCGAGTTCGCGGCGGCGTTTCCGCACCGCGTCGGCCGCGTGATCCTCGACGGCATCATGGAATACGACGAGGCCATGAAACGCCTCGTGGTCGAGAACTACGCGCCGCGGATCGTGCCGGACGAGTACGGCCGGCAGCTGATCTGGGCCTTCAACTTCGTCCGCGACCAGGCCCACTATTTTCCGTACTTCATGCGCGACGCCGCGCACCGGCTCGGTGGCGTGGTGCCGGATCCGGCGACGCTGCATCGCGCCACGCTCGACGTGCTGAAGGCGCTCGATACCTATTCAAAACCCTATGTCGCGGCGTTCGAGTATCCGGCCTGGTCGCGGCTGCCGAAGGTGCAGGCCCCGGTGCTGCTGCTGCGCCCCGATGCGGAGCTGCCGGTGCTGAATGCCGCGATCGAGACTGCGCAGCAGAAACTGCCCGGCGCGAGCGTCGCGCGGGTGGCGCCGGGCGACGCGGCCAAGGCGGCGGCCATCGCAACCTTCCTGGCGCAGGAGGCGGCGTGAGCCCGGTCGAGCCGATGGCGGCCGAGGCGACTCCGGCCGGCGAGGTCGAGCGACTCAGCATCGCGACCTGTCTCGGCTTCGGCGTGGGCACGGTCGGTGTGTCGATCATGCTGAACGCCGTGACGCCGTACTTCCCGGCCTTCATGACGACCGTGCTCGGCCAGTCGCCAGCGCTCGCGGCCACGCTGCTGATGGTCTCGAAGCTCTACGACGCGGTGGCGGATATCGTCATCGGCCGCCTCAGTGACCGTACGCGTTCACGCTGGGGCCGGCGTCGTCCCTACCTGCTGTTCGGTGCTGTGGTCTCGGCAGCCTCGTTCCTGATGTTGTTCACGCCGCCCGCGATGAACGATCGCTGGCTGATCGCGTATATGGCCGCGGGGCTGGTGATCTATTCCACCGGCTATTCGCTGTTCAACGTGCCGTACATGACGATGCCCTCGGAGATGACCGACGGCTATCACGAACGTACGCGACTGCTCGGCTTTCGCATGGTGTTCGTCTCGATCGGCCAGCTGCTGGCGGCCGCCGGCACGGGCGAGCTGATCCGGCGCGGTGGCGGCGGCGCCGAGGGCTACGCCACCATGGGCCTCGTGATGTCGCTGATCATCTTCGGTGCGATGACGGCGGCGTTCTTCGGCACGGCGCGCGCACGGGTGATCGAGCGCTCGCATGCGCCGGCGCGTCTGCCCGGTGGCCAGCTCGCGCTGTTGATGCGCAACAAGCCCTTCGTGCTGCTGGCGACCGCCAAAATCTTCCAGTTCGTCGGCTTCGCCAGCGTCTCGGTGACCGGCCTGTTGTTCCTGCTCAATGTCGTGCACGTCGGCTACGCCGGGCAGATCCAGCTGGCGCTCTGCCAGAACATCGTCACCTTCCTCAGCCTGCCGTTCTGGGTGCGGCTCGGCCGCCGCATCGGCAAGCGGCGCACCTATCTGATTGGCGTCAGCCTATTCGTGGTGGGCGCCCTCAGCTGGCTCACCGCGGAGCCCGGCTTGAGCACGACCGGTATCTGGCTGCGCGGCGTGCCCTCGGGCCTCGGCGCCGGAGCCATGCTGCTGATGGCGATCTCGATGCTGGCCGACACGATGGCCTACGATCGCCGGCTCACGGGCCTGCATCGCGAAGGCCTGCTGTCGGGGATCATCGCCGTCATCGAGAAGACCGCGTTCGCGGTCGGCGCCGCCATCGTCGGCGCATTGCTGACGGTCGCGAAATACGTGCCGACCGTGGGCGGCGCACTCGTCGAGCAGCCGGACACTGCGGTACGCGCGCTGTACCTCGGGTTCGCGTTGGTCCCGGCGCTGATCTTCAGCGGCAACGCGCTGTGCGTGTACTTCTACGATCTCGACGAGCGCAAGCTGCACGACGAGCCCGTCTGAACGTCACAGCGTAGTACCGCAGTGGGGTAGCGGGCGCGATCCTCCCGCTGGTGATGGCCTGGATCGGCGACTCACCGCAGCGGGTGGGCTATTCGCGCGGCAGAAGCAGCGCGCGCTGCGGGCCGTCGCAGTACATTAGCGGCACCGGAAATCGTCCGGAATGCATGGAGCACCGCCGATGAAAACCCCCGCCGCCCCCGTGATCGACATCGGCATCCCGCCGAAGAATCGCCAGCGCATCGCTGATGGTCTGTCGAAGGTGCTCGCCGACACCTACACCCTGTACCTGAAGACCCATTCCTTTCACTGGAACGTCGAAGGGCCGATGTTCAACACGCTGCACCTGATGTTCATGACGCAGTACACGGAGCTCTGGACGGCGCTGGATGCGATCGCGGAACGGATCCGTTCGCTCGGGTTCCCGGCCCCGGGAACCAATACCGAATTCGCGAAGCTGACCTCGATCGAGGAGTCTCCCGGCCAGCCGGACGCGATGAAGATGGTCGCCCTGCTAGTCAAAGGCCACGAGGCGGTGGCGCGCACCACGCGCGGCGTGTTCCCGCTGGCCGAGGAAGCGGGCGATGAAGCCACCGCCGACCTGTTGACGCAACGCTTGCAGTCCCACGAAAAGACGGCCTGGATGTTGCGCAGCCTGCTGCGCTGATCTCGCCACGGTCTCCCGGCCCCGGCCCCGGCCCCGGGGTCTGGGCTGGGCCGGCGACGGAGGGCAGGCATCCGAGTGGCGGACGTGGCCACGCGCCGAGTCGGGCGGCCCGGGCAGGGCCGGCCCGTCCGAGGTAAAGTTGACCGGACGGTCACCTGAACTCCGGGTTCGGGTTGCCGGCAGGAGGCGTCATGCTCGACACGCTCTATCGCAAACCCTGGGTCGGCCTGCTCGGCCTGGCGGTCGGCTTCCTGACTCAGCCTCTTGGCCATACGGCCTACAAGCTGCTCGAGGCGGGCTTTGGCGATCAGGTCTACTGGGCTGCCGGCGTCACGGGCGTGGTCGGCCTGCTGATCATCGGCCAGGGCCTCAAGCACGAGGAGTTGAAGGCCACGTGGATGGGCATGCTCGGTGGCTGGTTCCTCTGGATCGGCTGGTTCGAATACTCGTTCAAATTCTTCGCCACGCTATACGCCGTGTCCGGCTATGCGGTCGAGCCGCAAGTCCAGGGAGGCGGCTATGTCGCCGCACCGCAGGCGAACATGCTGCAGGCGACAGTGACGATCATGGTCGCGCTGCTGATCGTCTACGGCGTCTTCAACCTGCAGACGAAGTGCAACTTCATGCGCTTCTTCCACCGCAACCTGAAGCTCTCGCCCGGCATGCCGACACCCGACAACCAGCGCAGCTTCGCGCGCATCACGGCGATGGAACTGCTCTTCGTCACCTGGTTCTGTTACCAGTTCTGGCTCTACGCGATCTACTTCGGTACGCGAGGCGTTGGCGCGCAGGTGGTGATGGGGCTCTATGCCGCCTGGACAGGTTGGGCGCTGTACCTCGTCTACCAATGTACGCGGCAGGTTCGCGTCGCTGCCGCACTGCGCTACGGGATCGGCGCCGGTATCGTGCTCTGGGGCTCGGCGGAAATGCCCGCGCATTTCCAAGCCTATCGCGAATACTGGCTCTATCCGCTGGAGTTCCCGATCTTCAACGCGACCCTCACTCTGTTTTTCATCGCCGGACTGGTCGCGATTGCGAAGCGGCCGGTCAAGGCGTCCAGGCTCGCACCCGCGTCGCCGGGGCCGGCGACGATCGAGTCCTGATGCGCTGCCCGGAGCTACGGGCTCCGGTATGCTCTCGGGCCCCAATCCCGAGGCTCCGCCTCGAGGTTCAAGCCCGAGGTCAATGAATGAGCATCCGCAGAATCGAGTCTGGCAGTCGTATGTCCCAAGCCGTGGTCGCCAACGGCGTGATCTATCTCGCTGGCCAGGTCGCCGACGACACCGCGGCCGACGTCGAAGGGCAGACGCGCCAGATCCTCGCCGAGATCGACCGCCTGCTCGCGCTCGCGGGCTCCGACAAGCGCCGCATCCTCACGGCGAACGTCTACCTCGCCGACATCGGCAGCTTCGCCGACATGAACCGTGCCTGGGATGCCTGGGTGGCGGCCGACGCCAAGCCGGCGCGCGCGACGCTCGAAGCGAAACTCGCGGCGCCGGCGTATCGCGTCGAAGTGCAGGTCACCGCGCTGGCGGGCGGCTGACGCCCACGCTGCCGAGCACCGCACCATGGCCCATGACATCCTCGACGCGATCCTCAACCGCAGTTCCGCGAACAAGCTGGTCGAGCCGGCGCCCGACCGTACCCAGCTCGAAACGCTGCTGCGTGCGGCAGCACGCGCGCCCGATCATGGACGGCTCGCGCCCTGGCGCTTCGCGGTCCTGCAGGGCGAGGCGCGCCGCGTACTCGGCGATGCGATGGCCGAAGTGACGCGTACGCGCACGCCGGAGGTGGGAGCCGACGTGCTCGACGGCGAGCGGCGCAAGGCGATGCGGGCGCCGGTGATCATCGCGGTTGCGGCGGCGACCCGACCGCATCCGAAGATTCCCGAGATCGAGCAGGTCGCCGCGGTGGCTGCCGGCATCGAGAACCTGATTCTCGCGGCCGGGCATCTGGGCTTCGGCGCGATGTGGAAGACCGGCGCCGCGGCCTACAGCCCGATCGTCAAGCGTGCGCTCGGCTTCGATGACGCCGACCAGATCCTTGGCTTCGTCTACGTCGGCACTGCCGCGAGTCTCGCGCCGGTACGCAGCGCCGAGATCGACGGCGTCACGCGCTGGCTCTGACCCCGGGTCCGCGGCCGCTGCCATGACCCGCGTCTGCGTCGTCGGTGCCGGAGCGATCGGCGGCTACCTCGCCTCGCGCCTGGCGCCATTGCCGGGCCTCGCGTTGACCGTGCTGGCGCGCGGCGCACAGCACGCCGCGATCCGCGACCACGGGCTGCGAATCCACGAAGACGGGCAGCAGACACGCGTCGCCCTCGACGTCCACGACGATCCGGCGCGGCCCGGCGTACAGGACGTGCTGCTGATCTGCCTGAAAGCCCAGGCGCTGGTCGAGGCCGCCGCATCGCTCGCGCCGCTGGTGGGGCCGCATACGGTGATCGTGCCGGCGGTCAACGGTGTGCCGTGGTGGTTTCTGGAGGCCTGCGGCGGCGGGCTCGCAGGGCGCCGTCTCGCGAGCGTCGATCCGCAAGGTGCCATCGCCCGCACGCTGCCGCCCACGCAGGTGCTCGGCTGCGTGCTCCACATGGCTTCCGCGCAGGGTCAACCCGGCACGATCCACAAAGGCGCGGGACGGGTCCTGATGCTCGGCCGGCCCGCCTGCAATCCGGACGCTTCGGCTGAAGCTCGCGTCGCGGCACTGTTCGACGGCGCCGGCTTCGACCTCAGCCTCAGCCCGCGGATCTGCGACGAGGTGTGGTCGAAGCTCTGGGGCAACATGACGATGAACCCGATCAGCGCCCTGACGCGCTCGACCTGCGACGTGATCCTCGACGATCCGCTGACGCAGCGGCTGACCACGGAAGTGATGCTCGAAGCAGGGCGGATCGGCGCGGCGCTCGGCATCGAGCTCGACCTGACGCCGGCGCAGCGCTGCGTCACCACGCGACGGCTCGGGCGGTTCAAGTCGTCGATGCTGCAGGACCTCGAGGCCGGTCGGACGCTCGAGGTCGAGGCGCTGGTCGGCGCTCCCTATGAAATTGCCCAGCTCGCGGGCCTGGAGACGCCATGGCTGGCGATGCTCTACGGCCTGTCGCGACAGCTCGCGGCGAACGTCGCCGCACGGGGCGGCTGAGGCGCGGCGACGCAGCGCGGCGGTCGGTCGCTGCGGCGACCTCCGGCGCCGCGTCTAGGCCAATGGCTGCGCGCTGACGAGCAGGCCGTTCTCGTCCGCATACAGCCACGCGCCGGGCCGGAAGGTGATGCCGGCGAACTTCACCGGCACATCCCGCTCGCCGATGCCCCTCTTGAAGGGCTGCAGGGGGCAGACGCCGAGGCCGCGCACGGCGACCGGCAGGGTCGCCAGAACCTCGACGTCGCGGACGGCGCCGTAGACGACGACGCCGGCCCAGCCGTTCTCGATCATCAACGAACCGATCTTGTCGCCGACCAGCGCGCGTCGCAGGGAGCCTCCACCGTCGACGACCAGCACCCGGCCCTCGCCCGGCGTCTCGGACGTCGCCCGCACGAGGGCATTGTCTTCATGGCACTTGATCGTGGTGATGGGCCCGCTGAAGGCTCGCCGCGCGCCATAGTCGTGGAACAGCGGATCGGCGACCTGTACGAGGTCGCCGTGGTCGTCGCAGAGGTCCGGGAGGCTGCGGGTCATGGTCAGGCTTGCCCTTCTATGGTATCCAGTCGCCTCGTCTTCGAACGACCACGATCTGGCGAAACAAGGAATAACAGAATGATACTGATTACCGGGGCGACTGGCAGGACGGGCAAAGAGGCAGCAACGCTGCTGGCTGCGAAAGGCGTGAAAGTGCGCGCGCTGGTCCGCAATCCGGACAAGGCTGCGGGCCTGAAGGCCGCCGGCGTCGAACTCGCGGTGGGCGATGCGTCCGATGCCACCGCTGTGCGCGCGGCACTGCAGGGCGTGGAGAAGATCGCCGTGATCCTGCCGAATGGCGAGAAGCAGCTCGCGATGGAGAAGCACCTGACGGACCTGGCCGCGGCCGCGGGCGTCAAGCACATCTTGAAAGTGTCGTCGGTGGAGTCGGTCGCCGGCGCCCCGAACCCGGTGCACCGCACGCATTGGGATTCCGAACAGCACATCCGCGCCTCCGGCAAGCCCTGGACGATGGTCCGGCCCAGCTTCTACCTGCAGAACTTTCTCGGCAATGCCGCAACGATCAAGGCGGAGAACAAGTTCTACTATCCGTTCGGCGACCGGGGCGGGGCGGTGATGACCGATTCGCGCGACGTCGGCTACTTCATTGCCCACGTGTTCACGACGCCCGGCCACGAGAACAAGAGCTACGACATCACCAGCCACGACCGCATGAACTTCCACGAGGCCGCCGCGGTGATCTCGAAGGAGCTTGGCCGCAAGATCGACTACGTGCCGCAGGATCCGGCGGCATACAAGGCCTTCCTCGGCCGGTTCGTCACGAGCCAGTGGCATCTCGACGCGGTCTGCGACATCTTCGCCGAGATCTCGCACGGCTATCTCGCGCAGACCACCAACACGTTCAAGGAAGTGACGGGCCGCGAACCCGTCGGCCTCGCGCAATTCATCCGCGAGCACGCCGCGGTGTTCCGCGCCTGACGGCGAACTGACCTCGCGCTGACCGCCCGCTGACCGCCCGCTGACCGAGAGACCTGATCCATGAAGACCCGTGCCGCAATAGCCTGGAAAGCGGGCGCGCCCCTCGAGATCGCGACGGTCGACCTCGAAGGCCCGAAGGCCGGCGAAGTGCTGATCGAGATCAAGGCCACCGGCGTCTGCCACACCGACGAGTTCACGCGCTCCGGTGCGGACCCCGAGGGCCTGTTCCCGGTGATCTTCGGCCACGAGGGCGCGGGCGTGGTGGTCGACGTAGGGCCGGACGTGCGTTCGCTGAAGAAGGGCGACCACGTGATTCCGCTGTACACGCCGGAGTGCCGCGAGTGCAAGAGCTGCACCTCGCACAAGACCAACCTCTGCACCGCGATCCGCAGCACCCAGGGCCAGGGTGTGATGCCCGACGGCACCAGCCGCTTCTCGATCGGCGGCGAGAAGGTCCACCACTACATGGGCTGCAGCACGTTCTCGAACTTCACCGTGCTGCCGGAGATCGCGGTGGCGAAGATCCGCGAGGATGCGCCGTTCGAGAAGGTCTGTTACATCGGCTGCGGTGTCACCACCGGCATCGGCGCGGTGATCAACACCGCGAAGGTGGAGCCCGGAGCGACCGTGGTGGTGTTCGGTCTCGGCGGCATCGGACTGAACGTGATCCAGGGCGCGCGGCTGGCCGGCGCCTCGATGATCGTCGGCGTCGACATCAACCCGCGACGCAAGGCGCTGGCCGAGCGCTTCGGCATGACGCATTTCGTCAATCCGCAGGAAGTGCAGGGCGAGCTCGTGCCCTGGCTGGTGAACCTCACCGGCGGCGGCGCCGACTACAGTTTCGAGTGTGTCGGCAATGTCGAGCTGATGCGCCAGGCGCTCGAGTGCTGCCATCGCGGCTGGGGCGTCTCCGTGATCATCGGCGTCGCGGGCGCGGGGCAGGAGATCAAGACCCGCCCGTTCCAGCTGGTCACCGGCCGCGTCTGGAAGGGCACCGCGTTCGGCGGCGCGCGCGGTCGCACCGACGTGCCGAAGATCGTCGACTGGTACATGAACGGCAAGATCGACATCGACTCGCTGATCACCCACGTGATGCCGCTCGAGAAGATCAACGACGCCTTCGACCTGATGCACTCGGGCGAGTCGATCCGCAGCGTCGTCACGTTCTGACGCTGCAGGCGCCGCCGCGAGTCTGGCCGGTCGGCGGGGAGTTGCCATGATGAGGACGATCAACGAACACGCTTGTTTCGGCGGCATCCAGGGGTTCTACGCCGCCGACTCGCGCGAGTGTGCGGCGGAGATGAAGTTCTCGGTCTACCGGCCGCCGCAGGCGCAGGCCGGACCGGTGCCGGTGCTGTGGTTCCTGGCGGGGCTGACCTGTACGGAAGAGACCTTCGCGATCAAGGCCGGCGCGCAGCGCTTCGCGGCGCAGCACGGCCTGATGCTGGTCGCGCCGGACACCAGCCCGCGGGTGCGGTTGCCGGGCGACGACGCGGCCTGGGATTTCGGCCTGGCCGCGGGCTTCTACGTCGATGCGACCCAGGCGCCGTGGTCGGCGCATTACCGCATGTACAGCTGGGTCGTTCGCGAGCTGCCGGAACTGGTCGCGGCGCAGTTTCCGGCGCGGCTCGAGCGCCAGGGCATCATGGGCCACTCGATGGGCGGGCACGGCGCGCTGACGCTCGGGCTGCGTCATCCGGATCAGTATCTATCGGTGTCGGCATTCGCGCCGATCGTCGCCCCGACGCAGGTGCCCTGGGGCCAGAAAGCCTTCGCCGGATACCTCGGCGAAGATCGCGACGCGTGGCGCGAACACGATGCGACCGAGCTCGTCGCGCGCCATCCGCGGCGCGACACGATCCGTATCGACGTGGGCACGGCCGACAGCTTCCTCGAAAAGCAGCTGAAGCCCGACCTGTTCCTTGTCGCTTGCGAGCGGGCGGGGCAACCCGTGGAATACCACGCACGTGACGGTTACGATCACGGCTACTACTTCATCCAGACCTTCGTTCACGAGCACCTGGCGTTTCACGCGCAGCGGCTGGTGATCTGAGCCAGTGGGGGGCGCCATACGGATTGTCACGGGAGGCGCTCACCGCAGTTGCAGCCCGCCCTGGTCCTGGTGCAGCTGGCGCAAGCGCTCGCCCAGTGCGGCGATGTTGTCCTCGGTTCCTGCCAGTGCCGCCTGGCGCGCGCTCGACAGCCAGCGTCGTGACTCGGCCTGCAGTGCGGCCTCCTGCCGCTGCAGCTGCGTCAAACGCTGCTGCGCATGCTGCGACAGGATCCGCAGCTCCTCCGGCAGCGGCAGGCCGTAGCCTTCGGCCGGCAGAAGGGTCGAGGGCCTGCTGAGGAATCCGCCGGCCTGCAGGAAATCACGGACCAGATCCACATTCGGCGTCTGGTCGCCGCTCGTTGTGGCGGTGTCCAGCAATTGTCGCTTCAACTCGTCGTACGCGCGCAGTTCCTGGCGACGCAGGGACGCCTCTTCCAGCAGCAGCAACGCGGCGCTGGCGCGCAGGTCCGCCATTTCGAGCCACGGCCGCCGCGCATCCGGGGAAAGCCCGAACCAGTCAGCGACCGGTGACGGCGGCAATCCGAGCACGGAAGACGCGATGTCGAACAGCGCCTGGAAATGATCGCTGGCCGACTCGAAGCGGTAGCCCAGGCGCACCGCCTCGACTCGATCCTCCAGCACGCTGGCGTCGGCGATGCCGGACTTCTCCAGGCGTCGCAGCAATCCATTCGGCGTGATGCTGGCCAGCGGCTGCGCGGCCAGGCGCGGCACGCCGTCGTGCAGAAGCTTGAAGGTCTCCACCGCGCAGTTGTTGCTGATGAAGTAGTAGCGGCCGTTGTAGTTCCAGTGCAACTGCGCGGCGCGGCCCAGCAGGCCGGCGATCTCGTCCGGGCCCAGGCGCAGCGGAACCGAGCGCAGGCCGCGCAGTTCTACCTTGGTGTACTCGTCGATCACCTGGTCCAGCGGCAGCAGGAACAGGCGGGACGGGTACGACCCCGTCAGTCCGCGCCAGCTGGAAATCTGCACGTCGCCAACGAAGGCGCGGAACGACAGCACGCGGTGATGCGAAAGGTCGAACCGGCACGCGGGCCCCGGCCTGCGGTCCGGCGCGCAGATCACCAGGCGCAGCATGCTGTGTCCCCAGCGGCTCAGTGGCTTCTCGTTGCCCTCGGCCAGCAGGTAGTCCACCGCGTAGACGCGAGCCGGGTCCAGCTCCAGCAGGGGCGGTTCGCCTTCCTCGGCCTGCAGGAAGGGCATCTGCGCAGGGCAGGGGTTCGCGGGCGGTGCCCAGTCGAAATGCGCCGCGAAGTGCTGGTGGAGCGCTGGTCGCCGGCAGGCGTAGTCCGGATCGAGCAGGAAAAACTCCAGGTTCACGGCAACGAATTCGACCGGATCGGTGAGCTCGTACGCATCCGGGCTGCGATCGCTGAAGCCGTTGCTGGTCTTGCGCAGCCTCATCCTCATGGGGGCCACCTGCCAGCCCGCCAGGTCGAGCAGGCGCGGATCCCTCGACAGCAGGCCCGGACCGGCGCGATCGTAGAAGTGCGCCAGTTCGTGGATCAGCGCCACCAGCGCGGCCTGTTCCATCCCGGGTTCCAGCAAAGCGCGCGACAGTTGCAGCGTGCGCGCGCCGGCGTGGCCATGCACCCGTTCGGGCAGGTCGGCCCAAGTCACGACAATGCGCGGATCGAGCGCCACGATCCATGCAGGCGGCAACCGTCGTTCCGCCTGATCGAGGAGTTGCCGAGTGGACTCGAGCTGCGCCGACGTCAGCGCCCGCGCATCGATGCGCAGTGGCAGTGCGGCCTGCGCGACTGCGCAGCAGGCAGCCAAGGACGCAGCCAGCCACGCGCGTGGCCGACCGCGGACGTTCACAACGCCAGGATGGCCTGCGCGAGCTGCAGGTCGCTGGCGCCGCGCGCTCGAGGGTTGTGTCGGCGCAGGTGAAGGATCGCCGCCTCGAGGCGTGCGCCGCGGATGCGTCCGTTGGTGGCCACGAAGCTCGCGGCATCGTCGCGCGCGTGACGCACCACCTTGCTGTTGCCGGAGGAGCTGTTCGACGAGGCCGAGCCGCCCTTGGACGACGCTGATGTGCCGGCTCCGGCCGTAGTGCCGGCAAAGCTGCCCGCAACGGTGGGAACAGCAGCCACCAGAAGTGCGCAGGCTACCGCCAATCGGATCATGGCTGCTCGGATCATGAGATGTCCCCCGGGGGATGCATTGAAATGGAGCCAGGCCTTTTGGACCGACGCATGAACATTATCATCCTCACGAGTCCGCAGGGTTGTCATTATTCCCTCCGTGCCGCGGATCCGCCCGCGCTTCGCAGCGGCGCGACAAGGCGGCGATACGCCGTGGGCGTTACGCCGCGAATTTCAGTGCCGGAGAACGCGCAGTCCGAGGTGTTTCTCCAAAGCGTCGAAATCGCGGTCGGCATGCAGCAACTGGTTGCCGCTGAGAATGCAAAAGCTGCCGATCAGCATGTCGATCGTCTTGCGTACGGTGACGCCCTTGGCCCTGAGGGTCCGATAGCCCTTGGCAGCTTCGATCGCGACCTCGCGTCCCGCGAGGTCGGCATAAGGTAGTTCCAGTAGCAGTGAGCGAGCCCGGCGCAGGTCGATTTCACGCGCAAAACCCTGGAGCAGCTCGGCGAGCACCAGGTCGCCGGTGAGGATCTCGCCGGTTCCCAGCAGCGAGTGGAGCAGATCGGTACGTACGTCGACGATGCCGTTGAAATAGTCGACCCAGACAGACGTGTCGACGAGCACCACGCACAGGACCTGCGGATGCGGCAGCTATCGGTCGCGGCGCATGGCGCCGAGGTCGCCGTTCCAGCGCAGCTTGCCGCGAAAGGTGCGAATACGCTCCTGTCGGCGCAGGGCGATCATGAGTTTGAGGGAGTCTTCCACCACGCGGCGCATGGTAGGAGCGCCGCTCAGTCGCAGCGCCTCTTTCATGAGCTTTTCGTCTATGACGATATTGGTGCGCACGGGTAGTCCGGGAATGTGTAGAGGTGTCAGGAATTATACACATCGTTGCCTGATTCGCATTCATCGCAAAATAGCCCTGAGTTCACAGATTCTGCGCGACAAAGTCGGGGGCGGGACGACACCTACTGGAGCAGGCTGGCGATCGCTAAAGGGGGCAGGCGCCGTCGTAGGCGCGCATCACCAGGTTCGGCAGCTTCGAGTCGTCCCACGCCGGATCCGCCTGGCCCATGCGCAGGATCACCATCTTCCGCGACGGAATGATGTAGACGCGCTGCGCGCCCGCGCCGTCGAAATAGACCACGTCATCGGCCGCAAACGGTTCGGCCGCGGGCACGAACGCCGGATTGGCGCTGTTGTAGCGTCGCTGCGGTAAGTGTGGAGAGCCGCGCCAGATCTGGTAGCCATAGTTGGGGTTGGACTTCGACGGTGCGGTCATCTGGCGAATCCACGCCCTCGGCAGCACCCGCTTTCCGTCGTAGCGGCCCTCGTCCATGATCAGGCGGCCGAGACGCAGCCAGTCCTCGGGCTGGGCGAGGAACGAGGCGCTGGCGCGCGCGTGGCCATTCGGTCGATCGAGCGAGACGAAGGCGTCCTGGGCGCCCAACGGCTGCCAGACCGCCTCGGATACGAAATCGGCATAGCGTTGCCCGGTTGCGCGCTCGAGCACCAGTGCGACGAGCTGCGAGACTGCGCTGCTGTAATTGAAGAGGTCGCCTGGACGTCCGCTGAGGGGCAGGCTGAGCGGCACCTCCTCGAGGTCGGTACCGAAGGTAAAGCGGTGACTGGGCGTGTTCGGCTTCAGGTCGAATGGGTAGGGGGCGAGGCCGCTCGACATCGTCAGCAACTGTTCGAGCGTGATCGCGCCGCGCGCATCGCTGCGCCATTCCTCGAGCCAGGTTCCAACCGGCTGCGCAACGGATCGGATCCGGCCACGCGCAATCGCCGCGCCGACGGCGAGCGCGAGCACGGACTTGTGCATCGAGGCCGATTCGAGTCGCAGGTCGGGGGTGAAATCCGCCGCATACCACTCGGCCTCGACGGCGCCGTCGTACCAGACCATGAACGAGCGGCTGCCATTGGCTTTCAGCAGCGCCAATGCGGGCGCGAGGCGCTCACCGGCCAGGCATTGCGACGGGCGGCGCAGGAGCGGCTTGCCGGGTCGGCCTGCCACGCGTTCGGCCGGCCAGTAGTTCAGGGGATTGCGCTCGAGTATGGACACCGACGGCGGTGCGCCGGCGCGCAGCGCGATACGCCAGGGATAGACCCAGCTCCACGCGCCGGGTCGGTCGCCGCCGAGGTTGGCGAGCAGCAGGTTGGGGATTGTCTGGTCGCGCCAGGCAGGCGATTCCTTTCCCACCCGCAGGATCACGAGCTGGCGTTCGGGTACGACCATCAGCAGCAGATTGCCGGCGCCGCTGGCGTAGTAGAGGTTCTCGGTGAGCGCGGGTGCGTTGGTGTCGCCGAGCCGCGTCGCGCGGCGGTTCGTCACGGGGTTCATCCACGCCGAGCCAACAAAGACCTGGTAGCCGAAGTTCGGCGTGGTCGCGGACGGCTGGGCCATCGCGTCGACCCAGTCGCCGGGCACGACCGCACGGCCACCCACGCGGCCGCGGTCGAGCAGCAACTGGCCGAGGCGCGCCCAGTCGCGCGGCCTGCTCCACAGGCAGCAGAACGGGAACACGCGACCGCCTTCGCGGTCGAGCATCATCTCCGCGTCGCTCGCACCGAGTGGTTGCCACAGACGTTGTTCGAGGAAGTCGCGGTAGCGCTGCCCGGTGGCGCGCTCCAGCACCAGCGCCAGCGCGAGATTGTTGAAATTGTCGTAGGCCCAGGTGCTGCCGGGCGGCACGTCGGGCTGCGCTTCGCGCGTGAGCCGGGCGATGTCGGCGGCGTAGTAGGACTGGCTATAGGCGCTGCCCGGTTCCCGGCTCGGCGGCGTCTGGAAGCCGCTGCTCATCGTCAGCAGGTGCCGGATCGTGATCGCGGCCCGGGTCGCGTCGTTCCACTCGGGCAGGTACTTCGACACCGGATCGTCCACCGAGCCGATGCGGCCAGCGGCGATCGCAATGCCGACCGCGAGCGCATTCAACGTTCGCGCCATCGAATGCGAACTGAACAGCGTATCGGCCGTGGCGCCGCCGAAATAGCGCTCGAGCTGAACCTTTCC
The DNA here is from genome assembly GCA_043748075.1 of Pseudomonadota bacterium. Taxonomy (GTDB): domain Bacteria; phylum Pseudomonadota; class Gammaproteobacteria; order Steroidobacterales; family Steroidobacteraceae; genus UBA964. Next base: position 1,340 of record JAYTNX010000079.1, on the reverse strand, counting down.
GCCCTGCAGCACGATCAGCGCCTGCCCGTTGGTGTGCTCGGCGTACTGGGCGGCGGCGTCGAGTGTGCGCGCGCTGAATACCCGATCGGCGTTGCGTGCTTCAGGCAGCCAGCGCTGCGGAGCGCCGGCCAGTTTCGCCTTCGGCTGATACCACTCGTAGGGCGAGTGCAGCGGATCGGCGCCGATATTGTCCCAGCGTTGCCAGAACGAGGCGTTCGCGGCATCCCGCGGCGGCGCGGGAGCGGGAGCGGGCGTGGACCGGGTCGTGGTCGTTGGCGTGGATGTGGGTGGGCCGGCAGGCAGCACGGGCGCCGCGCTCCGTCCCGTCGCAATTACCGGCAACAGCCACAGCACCGCGTACCACGTCGAGGTCAGACGGCACCGCCGCAACCCATGTCCCCGTGCCACGGTCACGGGCGGCTGGTTTCGACGGTGCAAGGCATGGTTCACCCGAGCGTCTCAGTCATCCTCAGCACCGCGCCTTCGGCTGATTCGCAGGCGGCTTCGAGCCCTGCGAACAGGCGGCCGCAGTGCTCGCCCGCAAAATACATCGCGCCCGCCGGCTCGGCCAAGGCCTGCGCGAAGCGTCCCACCTGGCCGACGCCGTAGAACGACGCGTGGCCGAGCGAGAATGGATGGCGCGACCAGTCGTGCACGTGCGTGACGGCGACGCGTCCCACGGTCGACGGGCGGACCCGGCCGAGCTCGCGGAGCACGAAGTCGCCGATCTGGCGATCGGTCATGCTCGCGTAGCGGCGCACGCCGGGTCCATTGATGTAGACGAAAAGCTGGCCGAGCGGGTTCGACGCGGAATGCGAATGGAATACGCGCTCCAGCGGGCCGTCGCTCCACAGCGATGCCGGCTGCCCGTCGAATTCCCAGAACGCTTCACGTGGATCGAGGTAGACCAGCATCAGCTGTGCGTAGCGGAGCTCGCGGATCGCGGCGCGCTGCGCGACGGACAACGCGCCGACCACCTTCAGGGTGCGCAGCACCGTGAAAGGAATCGTGCAGAGGGCAAACCGGCTGGTGTAACGACTGCCGTCTGCGCATTCGACTGCAACGCCGTCGGCGCGCGCATCGATGCGCCGCACCACCTTGTTCAACGCCACGGGGCGCTGCAGCGACTTGGCCATCGCGTCGGTCAGCGCGGAGGTGCCGTCGCGCACCAGATCGAACGAGCCGCCCGCGGCGTCCTGGCGGAAGATGTAGTCCTTGCGCATCCACTCCAGTGCGCTGGCCTCGTCGAGATCCTCGACGTGGGACAGCAGCCGCAGCGCTTCCGTCGAGGCGCCCTTCGAGGCCAGAAACAGGCGCAGCGAGGTGGCGTCGAGCCCGGC
>JAYTNX010000078.1:0-15056 GCA_043748075.1 Pseudomonadota bacterium | reverse complement strand
GGCGGATCTCGCGGGAGTCTTGTCCGCATGCGCCTTGCGGCTGGGCTTGCTCGGCCGGGATCGGCTGTCACCTTGAACCTGCTGGCGGCTCGGACGCGCCCGGCACCTGCAAAGAATTGCGCGGCGCGGCGTCGCTTCGGCTGCCCTCAGAGCAGCTTCTCGATCGCCGCGTTCAGTTCCTTAGACTCCGGTGTCACGGTGCTGCCGTAGTAGCCGGTCACCTTGCCATCGGCGGCAACGAGGTATTTATTGAAATTCCAGCGCGGCTCCTGCGTCTGGCGCGCGAGTTCGCGGAACACGGGGTTGGCCTTCGCGCCGGTGACGACGGACGGCGCGAACATCGGGAACTTCACGCCGTAGTTCACGAAGCAGACCTCGGCCACTTCGGCTTCCTTGGCAGCTTCCTGATGGAAGTCGTCCGACGGAAAGCCGACCACGACCAAGCCGCGGGTGCGGTACTTCTGGTACAGCGCTTCGAGACCCTCGAACTGCCCGGTGAAGCCGCAGTGGCTGGCCGTGTTCACAATCAGCAGCGGCTTGCCGGCGAAGGCCTTGCAGAGGTTGAGCTTCTCCGTCGAACGCAGGCGGGTGAAATCCTGATCGAGAAAGGCCGGACAGGCCGAGGGTTTCGCGACGGGCTGGAATGTCGCGACGTCTGCGGCTCGTGCCGTCGGCGCGCTCAGGGCTCCGACGGAGGCGAGCGCGAGCCAGATCAACAATCCGTTCGAGCGGGTCATGGAAGTCTCCGGTGTCGGGAAGTCGGGCAGGCCTGTCATTCTATCGACGGAACTCGGGGACGAGTTGAAGGTCCGATATCGAAACTACAAAAGGCGACCCGCATTGGTCAGCCGCGTTTCCGGGGATGCAGGCGGGCCGTCGCGCTCGGTAGCCCTGTTCCTGCTTCTCATGTTGCTGCATGGGCTGCTGGTGTGGGCCCTGCTGTACTGGACGGGGCGGAGATCGCCGGAGCCTGTCGTAAGCGCTTTGGCGGGTGTACTGCTCCTCGAGTCGGTCGCGCGCGCAACCGCCAAATCCCTGTTCGACGACATCGGCGTCCCGGCGCCTGAGAAACCCCGCGAAGACGGGACGCGGTCCGAGGTGCGGCAAAGGAACCGTGCCGCGGCGCCCAGCGCCTTGCAGGGCCCGCCGGATTTGAAGAGTGCTCGTGGCTTCGACTGGTATGCGACGGGCGAATCCGTCGCGCGGGAATCCGCCGCCCGGGCCGAACTGCCTCCGAAAGGGCCGCTGGACCGTCGCCCCTACCGCCCAGCGGTGCCTGCGACGCGGATCCCGAAATCGGTGTTCGACGAGGACGCGTCGCGGGTCGGTCGGACCACGCGTAACGCCGACGGCGAAACGCTCTACTGGGTGAGCCCGAACTGCTACATCTCGCTCGGTTCGGATTCGATCGCGCTGCGTGACGTGCATGCGCTGCACCGGGGCATGACGTTCTGCCGGATCCCGCTGGGCAAGCGCAAGGCGCGGGGCGATCTGTTCGACGACATGCCGACGCAGCGCGGCTCGCGATATGCGGAGAAGTACGACCCCGCCTCGACGGAACCGCAGCCCGTGCGCTGACGCGCACCGGGGTGGATCAGCGGATCGCCAGCGCCTCGGCGTTCTGCAGGCGCGTGATCAGCGTCTTGAGGAACATGCGGTTGAACCGCAACTGGCAGGCGGCGGACACCTGTTCCAGCAGTGTGGCGCTGACCTTCAGCACGGTCACGGGCGAGGCGGCGCGGATGCTGGCGGTGCGGCGCGCGCCTTTCACGTAGCCAGTCTCGCCGAAGCAATCCCCGGTCTCGATGCGCCCGACGTTGGTGCCGGTGCGTTCGACCGCGCACTCGCCGGCGACCAGGATGTAGAAGCGGTCGTCGATCTCGCCTTCACGCACGATGTGCTCGCCTGGCGCGTAGTCGCGCCAGGTGCTGGCGCGCATCACCTCCCAGATCTCGGCGTGCGAGAACTCGTGGAAGAAGCGCAGGCGGCGCAGCGTCGCGAACTGCTCCTGCTGGTCGATCTTCGAATAGGCCTCGCGCAACTTCTGGTGGACGCGCGTGAGGTCGGCAGCGAAGTCGAGGCCGGTCTTGTAGCGACGTTCGGGCTGCTTCATCAGCGCGGTGGCGCAGACCTGCTCGAGCTCTTCCGGAATGTCGGGTCGCAGCGTGTGGATCGGTGCGGGGGTCGCGTAGACGATCTGGTGCAGCAGCTTGGCGAGGTTCGAGGCCTTGAACGGCCGGGCGCCGGTCAGCAGCTCGTACATCACGGCGCCGAGGGAGTAGAGATCGGAGCGGTGCGTGAGCTCGAGGCTCTGCACCTGCTCGGGGGACATGTACGAGGGACTGCCGGCGATACCCTCGATGCGGGAGATGTCGGAGTCCGCGACCAGCGCGATGCCGAAGTCGATGATGCGAACGTCCGAGTCCTGCGTCAGCATGATGTTCGACGGCTTGACGTCGCGATGGATCACGCCGCGCGAGTGGGCGTAGTGCAGCGCGCGGGCGCACTTGTAGACGATCTCGACGACGTCGTCGATGCGCAGCAGGTTGTCCGGCTTGCAGTAGGCGGCCAGCGTGCGGGCGCCGTGCACGTGCTCGGTGACGATGTAGCAGTAGTCGCCTTCCTCGCCCGCGTCGTAGATCGGCAGGATGTGCGGGTGCTGCAGCATCCCGACCATGTGCGCCTCGGAGAGGAACATCTTGCGGGCGATGCGCGCTTTCTCCTCGTCGCCGCCGGCGTCGAGGTTGTAGACCTTGATGGCGACGTCGCGACCGTAGTACGGGTCGTGCGAGAGATAGACCGTGCCGGTGCTGCCACGGCCGACCTCGTTGACGATGACGTACTTGCCGATCTTCTCCGGCATGCGCTTCGTCGTGCGGGCTTCGTTCAGCAGGGATGTGGCCATCAGGACGTCACGGGGTCGTCACGGCGTCGCCGCGGTCGCGTTTGACCGAAGCTGACCCGAGGCAGGATACGAAGAGACGTCTATGGCGGCTGTGACGCAGTTCCCGGGGGGCGGGGCTCAGCGCGCGAAGTGGTCGAAACCGGAGTGCGAGAATTCCATCACGGTTCCGGCACGTTGCAAAACCACGTCACTTCCTGACCGCAGGCGTCCGATGCAGCGCGTCGGGGTCGGCTGGGCCGCCAGCAGGGTCTGCGCCTCGACGAGGCGCTCATCCGGGATCGTGAAGCACAGTTCGTAGTCGTCGCCGCCGCCCAGGGCGCGCTGCAGCGCCCGCTCGACGCCGAGCAGGCGGATCAGCGCCGGCGAGAGCGGCAATCGGGTGACGTCGATCTCGGCGCCGCAGCCGCTCGCGGCCGCGAGCTTGCCGAGATCGCCGAACAGGCCGTCGGAGACGTCGATACAGGCGCTCGCCAGTGGGCGCAGCAGCTGGCCGAGCGCGACCCGCGGGGTGGGATACAGGAACCGGTCGCGCAGCCAGGCCTCATCGAGGCCGCCGGGCCCTTCGGCCCCCATCTCCAGCGTCAGGCCCGAGGCGGCATCGCCCGGCGTGCCGGACACGAACACCCAGTCGCCGGGGCGGCCGCCGCTGCGACGCGTCCCCTGCCCGGCGGGCACGAGCCCGATCACCTGCACCGTGACAACCACCGCGCCGCGGGTGGTGTCGCCGCCGACCAGCGCGACGTCGTGGGCGCGGGCGAGCCGCGCGAAGCCGTCGGTGAACGCGGCGAGCCAGGCCTCGTCGGCCTGCGGCAGGGTCAAGGCCAGCAGCGCCCAGGCGGGCGCGGCGCCCATGGCCGCGATGTCGCTGAGATTGACCGCGAGCGCTCGGTGCCCGATCGAGACCGGCGCCGAGCCCACCGGGAAGTGCGCACCCTCGATCATGGTGTCGGTGACCGCGACCAAGTCCATGCCGGGCGGCGGGCGCAGGATCGCGCCATCGTCGCCGACACCGAGCACGACATCGTCGCGCCGGGCGCCGGTCACCGTGCCGGGCGTGCCCGTCGTGTCGCCTGCCGTGTGGCCTGCCCCCGCGCGTTGAACCGCACCCGCAGCCGCGTCACCGAAATAGCGACGGATCAACTCGAATTCGGAGAGGGACATGGGACGGTGCCGGCGCGTCGGCCCGATCAGTGCTCGTGCGGCCGCAGTTCGCGCGCCGCGCGATCGAGCACCGCGTTGACGAACTTGTGGCCGTCGGTCGCCCCGAACTTGCGCGTCAGCATCACCGCTTCATTGATGACGACCCGCCACGGCACATCGGGGCGCGACTGCAGTTCCCAGGTCCCCATCAGCAGCACGGCGTGCTCGACCGGGTCGAGCTCGGCGGGCTTGCGGTCGAGCCAGGCGGCGAGCCTCGTATCCAGGTCCTCGCGGCTGACCGCGACGGCGCGGATGATCTCCTCGAAATATTCGCGGTCCGCCTTGGGCATATCCTCGGCGGTCAGGAACTCGTTGATCACGTCCTGCCACGGCCCGTCGTTGATCTGCAGGCGGTACAGCGCCTGCAGCGCGAGCTTGCGCGCCACGGAGCGTGCGCCCGACCGCGAATCGTGAGTCGCAGTACGGCTCACGCGCCGATCTTCCGCAGCAGGTTGGCCATCTCCAACGCGACTTCCATCGATTCACCGCCCTTGTTCATCCGCGTGGTCGCGGCACGCTCGAGCGCCTGTTCGACGTTCTCGACGGTCAGTACGCCAAACACGACCGGCACGCCGGTGTCGAGCTGCGCACGGGTCAGCCCCGCCGCCGCTTCGCCGGCCACGTAGTCGAAATGCGCCGTGTCGCCGCGGATCACGCAGCCGAGTGCGATCACCGCGCCGTGGCCGCCGCTTTCCGCGACGCGCTTCGCAGCCAGCGGCAGCTCGAATGCGCCCGGCACGCGCACGATCGTGAGGTCGACCGCGGCGCCACCGTGCCGGCTCCAGGCCGCACAGGCGCCCTTGAGCAGGCTGGCGATGATGAAGTCGTTGAAACGTGCGGCAACGATCGCGACCTTCAGTCCGCGCGCCTCCAGCGTGCCTTCGATGCAGGTCGCGCCTTCCACGTCAGTCCTGGTCCACGTAGCTCTCGACCTCGAGATCGAAGGCCGACAGGCCGTGCATCTGCTTCGGCGCCGACAGCACGCGCATGCGGCGCACGCCCACATCCTTGAGGATCTGCGCGCCGATGCCGTAGGTGCGCAGCACCGAGCCGCCCTCACCCGCTGGTGGCTGCTGCAGGCCGCTCGGACCGAGCGCGCGCACGGCCTCGGCGAGCTGCCGCGGCGACTCGGCCTCGCGCAGGATCACGATCACCCCATGGCCCTCGCGGGCGATGCGCTGCATCGCGGCGCGCAGCGTCCAGTGGCGGCCGCCCGAGTCGCCGATGCCGAGCACGTCGCGCAGGGTGTCGGTGAGGTGCACCCGCACGAGGGGCGCAGGGCCGTCGGGCTGGACCGCGCCACGCACCAGCGCGAGATGCACGTCGCGGTGCACGTGATCCTGGTAGGCCAGCAGCGCGAACTCGCCGAACTCGGTCTGCACGCGCTGCTCGGCGATGCGCTCGACCGAGCGCTCGTTGCGCAATCGATAACGGATCAGGTCGGCGATCGTGCCGATCTTCAGGCCGTGTTCCCGCGCGAACTTCTCGAGATCGGGGCGACGCGCCATCGTGCCGTCGTCGTTCATGATCTCGACGATTACGGCGGCGGGTTCGAGCCCCGCGAGCCGCGAGAAATCGCAGCCCGCCTCGGTGTGCCCGGCACGGGTCAGCACGCCGCCGGGTTGCGCCATGATCGGGAAGATGTGGCCCGGCTGGCGCAGGTCCGCGGGGCTGGCCTGGGGCGCGACCGCGGCCTGCACGGTGCGCGCGCGGTCGTAGGCCGAGATGCCGGTGGTGACGCCCTCGGCGGCCTCGATCGAGAGCGTGAAGTTGGTACGCTGTTCGAGGTCGGTATCGCTGACCATCAGCGGCAGGCGCAGCTGCTGGCAACGCTCGCGGGTCAGCGTCAGGCAGATCAGGCCGCGTCCGTAGCGCGCCATGAAATTGATGTCCTCGGCGCGTACCAGGCTCGCGGCCATCAGCAGGTCGCCTTCGTTCTCGCGCTGTTCGTCATCCATGATGACGACCATCTTGCCGGCGGCGATGTCGGCGAGGATGTCCTCGACACTATTGAGCGCAGCCGGTGCCGGTGTGTTGTCCTTGCGTACCACGTGCATGTCCTCGGTGCTCCTTCAGGACGATTGCTGCGTTGCCAGCAGGCGCTCGACGTAGCGCGCCACCGGGTCGATCTCGAGATTGACGCGACGACCGGCGCTGAATTCGCCGAGAGTCGTCACGGCCTGGGTATGCGGGATGAGGTTGACCCCGAACTCGTCGCCGTCGACGTCATTGACCGTCAGGCTGACGCCATCGATCGCGATCGATCCTTTGCGCGCAACATAGCGCGACAGGCCCGGCGGACAGCGAAACCGCATCCGCACCGAACGCGCGTCCCGCGCGATCGAGACCAGCTCGCCGAGACCATCGACGTGCCCGGACACGAGGTGCCCGCCGAGCGAATCGCCGGCCTTCAGCGACGGCTCGAGGTTCACCCTCGAGCCGGGCGCGAGCGTGCCGAGCGTGGTCAGCGACAGGCTCTCGCGCGAGACGTCAGCGGCAAAACTGCGGGCATCGATTTCGAGGGCCGTCAGGCAGCAGCCACTGACGCAGAGGCTGTCGCCGTCGACGATGCCGGCCATGGGCAGCGCCTGCACGTCGATGCACACCCGCACATCGCCGCCCCGCGGCTCGACCGACCGGACCATTCCGACATCCCGCACGATCCCCGTGAACACGACTACCCTCCCGGCCGCAGCATGATACGGGCATCCGGCCCTACAGTTCGCAGGTCATGGATGTGCCAGGCCGGGCGGTCCGCGAGACGGCGAAGCGGTGGCAGCGCGGCGAGCGGGCGGGCGTCGGGCCCGAGCAGGGTCGGCGCGAGGTAGAGCACGAGTTCGTCCACCAGGCCCGCCTGCAACAGCGCGCCGGAGAGCGTCGCGCCGGCTTCCACCCAGAGCTCGTTGACCTGGCGCTCGCCGAGGCGGCGCAGCGCGTCGGGCAGGGAGACGTGGCCATCGGCGCCGGCGGGCACTCGCTCGATCGTCGTGGGCGTCTCCGGCGCGACATTGCCTGCGCCGGCGGCGTCCAATGCGATCAGGCAACTCGCACCGGGCCCGGTCAGTACCTGCGCGGCCGCCGGCGTGCGCAGCCGGCTGTCGAGGACGACGCGCAGCGGCTGGCGACGCGGCTCGTCGCCGGTGCGCACGGTCAGCGCCGGGTCATCGGCGAGCACCGTGCCGATGCCGGTGAGCACTGCGGCACTCTGGGCACGCCAGGCCTGCACGTCGAGGCGCGCCGCCTCGCTGGAGATCCAGCGGCTCTCGCCCGAGGCGAGTGCCGTGCGCCCGTCGAGGCTCGCCGCGAGTTTCAGGCGCACCCACGGGCGCCCGAGACGCAGTCGCGTGAAGAAACCGAGATTCAATTCGGTGGCCTCCGCCGCCATCAGCCCGGAGACCACCTCGAGCCCGGCGGCCCGCAGCCGCGCCGCACCGCCGCCGTCGACCCTCGGGTCGGGGTCCGGCACGGCATAGACCACGCGCGACACACCAGACTCGATCAGCGACTCGGTGCAGGGTGGCGTGCGGCCATGATGGTTGCAGGGCTCGAGCGTGACGTAGGCGGTGGAACCGCGGGCACGCTCGCCCGCGGTGTCGATCGCAAAGGCCTCGGCGTGCGGCTCGCCGGCCCGGCGATGCCAGCCCTCGCCGACGATCTCGCCACCCTGCACCAGCACACAGCCGACGCGTGGATTCGGATGCGTGGTGTCGCGGCCGAGCGCGGCGAGCGCCAGCGCGCGCGCCATCCACTCGTGTTCGCGGGATTCGAAGGCCGTCATCGGCGCGAGACCCCGGGACTATTTCTCACGCGCGCGCGCCTTGACCTCGCGTGCGGCGTTCGCCTCCCGGGACGGCGCTGCGGCCGGCACCGGTGGCTCGCCACCGAGCAGCGACAGCTGGCCGGCCACCGGATCGCGGCGGCGACGGTGGCGCAGCCGCTCAATCTCCTCGCGGAACGCCTCCACGTCCTGGAAGCTGCGGTAGACCGACGCGAAACGCACGTAGGCCACTTCATCGAGATGTCGCAGCTCCTCCATCACCAGTTCGCCGAGGAAACGCGCGGCCACCTCGCGTTCGCCGAGGCTGCGCAGCTTGTGGGCGATGCGCTCGATCGCCTCCTCGACGGAATCCTGCGGCACCGGTCGCTTCTCGAGTGCCTTGAGGAGGCCGGAGCGCAGCTTTTGCTCATCGAAGGGCTCGCGACTGTCGTCGCTCTTGACCACCAGCGGCATGACGAGCTCGGCCGTCTCGAACGTCGTGAAGCGCTCGCCGCAGGAGAGGCATTCGCGTCGCCGGCGAATCTGCCGCCCCTCGGCCGCGAGCCGTGAATCGTTGACCTTGGTCTCGACGTGGCCGCAGAAGGGGCAGTACATGCCGGCTCAACTCGCGTCGGCCGTCCCGCGCGACCGCGGCTCAGGGGCCGTAGACCGGGAAACGCTTGCACAACGCAACGACCTCGCCGCGCACGCGCGCGATCACGGCCTCGGCGCCCTCGGCGTCCAGCACGTCGGCAATCCAGTCCGCCACCTGGCGCACTTCGGCCTCCTTGAAGCCCCGGGTGGTGGACGCCGGCGTGCCGATGCGCAGGCCGCTGGTGATCGCCGGCGGGCGCGGGTCGTTCGGTACCGCGTTCTTGTTCACGGTGATGTTGGCGCGGCCGAGCGCGGCGTCCGCATCCTTGCCGGTGATGGCCTTGTTCGAGAGGTCGATGAGGAACAGGTGGTTGTCGGTGCCGCCCGAGACGATGCGGTAGCCGCGCTCGATCATGCGGTTCGCCATCGCCCTGGCGTTGACGACGACCTGCTTCTGGTAGCCCTGGAACTCGGGCTGCAGTGCCTCGAGAAAGGCGACCGCCTTGGCGGCGATCACGTGCATCAGCGGCCCGCCCTGCGTGCCGGGGAACACCAGCGAGTTGAACTTTTTCGTCAACTCGTCGTTGGCGCGTGCGAGGATCAGGCCACCGCGCGGGCCACGCAGTGTCTTGTGCGTGGTGGTCGTGACGACGTCGGCGTACGGGATCGGGTTCGGATAGCAGCCGGCCGCGACCAGGCCCGCCACATGGGCCATGTCGACCATCAGGTAGGCACCGACCTGGTCGGCGATCGCGCGGAAGCGCGGGAAGTCGAGCGTGCGCGAATAGGCCGAGAAGCCCGCGATGATCAACTTCGGCTTCGACTCGATCGCCTGCTTCTCCAGCGCGTCATAGTCGATCTCGCCGTTGTCGGCACGGATGCCGTACTGCACGGCATTGAACAGCTTGCCGGAGAAGTTCACCTTGGCGCCGTGCGTGAGGTGGCCGCCGTGGTCGAGGCTCATGCCGAGAATCGTGTCGCCCGGCTTCAAGAGCGCGAGATACACGGCGGCATTGGCCTGCGAGCCCGAATGAGGCTGGACGTTGGCGTAGTCGGCGCCGAAGAGCTTTTTCGCGCGCTCGATCGCCAGCCGTTCGGCGACGTCGACGAACTCGCAGCCACCATAGTAGCGCTTGCCGGGATAGCCCTCGGCGTACTTGTTGGTCAGCACCGAGCCCTGGGCTTCGAGCACGCGCGGGCTGGCGTAGTTCTCGGAGGCGATCAGCTCGATGTGGTGTTCCTGGCGTTCGCGTTCGGCGCGGATCGACGCCGCGAGCTCGGGATCGAACCCTTCGATGACCATCGTGGTCCGGAACATCGGCAGACCTCAGCGGGTGGCGGGCGGGGGGACGCCGGCGGGCCGGCGGAATCGGCATTCTAGCCGATCAGCCCCGCCACCACTTCACTCCAGGCCTGCGCCAGGTTGCTGCGGTTGTAGCCGCCGCCGCCGGTCGCCAGCACGCGGCCGTGGCCGAGCCGGTCGGCCAGCGCGGCGAGGTCGCGGGCCGCCCGGCCGTGGGTCTGCGGCGAGAAGCGCAAGTGGGCGATCGGGTCGCCCTCGACGCTGTCGGCGCCGCATTGGAGCAGGATGAACTCGGGCGCATGATCCTCGAGGTGCGCCAGCACCCGCGGCCAGTGGGCCTCGAAGGCGGTGTCGTCGGCGCCCGGCGGCAGCGCGATGTTGATCTTGGTGCCGGCGGCCGCGCCCAGGCCGGTCTCGTCGGGCGACCCGGTGCCCGGATAGAGGAAGCGGCCGTCCTCGTGCAGGTCGGCGAAGATCAACTGGGGATCGGATTCGAACGCGTAGAACACCCCGTCGCCGTGATGGGCGTCGATGTCGACGTAAGCGATGCGGGTGAGGCCGTGGCGGGAACGTAGCAACTCGATCGCCACGCCGCAGTCGTTGAAGACACAGAAACCGGCAGCATTGCCCCGCGCGGCGTGATGCAGCCCCGCGATCGGTACGAAGCCGCGCCGCGCCCGCCCGGCCATGATCGCGTCGGCGGCCTTCAGCGTGCCCCCCACGACATAACCCGCTGCCTCGTAGACGCCGCGAAACGCCGGCGTGTCGCCGCCGTCGAGATGCCCTTGCCCGGTCTCCGAGCGCTGGCGCACCCGCGCGAGGTGCTCCGGCGTATGGAACGCAAGCAGTTCCTGTTCGGTGGCGGCGCGGGTCTCCTGCACGTCGACCCGGCGGTGCAGGCCGCGGGCCTCGAATTCGCGATAGAACGCGCCATGGCGATCGGGGCCGAACGGATGCCCCTCGCCGAAACCGTAGCGGGCGAGCTTTTCGCCGGCGATCACGAGGACATCGGTACTCATCGCGGCGCTTTCGCAGCCTCGTGAAGGACGAAAGCCGGAGCCTAGCACAGCCTCCGGCCTACCCCTGCCACCGGCATCTCCGACATAATGCGCGCCCTTTTTCCGCTTCCTCCGCGCACATGGCTCAGTACATCTACACGATGAATCGGGTGGGCAAGATCGTGCCCCCCAAGCGCCACATCCTGCGCGACATCAGTCTGTCGTTCTTCCCCGGCGCCAAGATCGGCGTGCTCGGCCTCAACGGCTCGGGCAAGTCCACGCTGCTGAAGATCATGGGCGGCCTGGACACGAACATCGAGGGCGAGGCACGGCCACAGCCGGGCATCAGGATCGGCTACCTGCCGCAGGAGCCGGAACTCGATGCGGCCAAGTCGGTGCGCGAAGAAGTCGTGCAGGGCATCGGCGGCATGTTCGCCAAGCTCGAGCGATTCAATGCCATCAGCGAGGCGTTCGCCGAGCCGATGGACGACGCGCGGATGAACGCGCTGCTCGAAGAGCAGGCGAAGCTGCAGGACGCACTCGACTCCTCGGGCGGCTGGGAACTCGATCGCAAGCTCGAGATCGCCGCCGATGCGCTGCGCCTGCCGCCCTGGGAGCAGAAGATCGGCGTGCTCTCGGGCGGTGAGAAGCGCCGGGTCGCGCTGTGCCAGCTGCTGCTGTCGGCGCCCGACATGCTGCTGCTCGACGAGCCGACCAACCATCTCGATGCCGAGTCGATCGCCTGGCTGGAGCGCTATCTCGAGGAGTATCCGAGCACCGTCATCGCGGTGACCCACGACCGCTACTTCCTGGACAACGTCGCCGAGTGGATCCTGGAACTCGACCGCGGTCACGGCATTCCCTATCACGGCAACTATTCCTCCTGGCTCGAGCAGAAGGAACAGCGCCTCGCGCAGGAAGAGAAGGAACGCGACTCGCTGCGCAAGACGCTGCAACGCGAGCTCGAGTGGGTGCGGCAGAACCCGAAGGCGCGCCAGGCCAAGAGCAAGGCGCGCATGCAGCGCTACGAGGAACTCGCGTCAAAGGAATTCCAGGAACGCAACGAGACCAACGAGATCTACATCCCGCCCGGCGAGCGGCTGGGCGACCTGGTGATCGAGGCGAAGGGCCTGCGCAAGTCGTTCGGCGAGCGGCTGCTGATCGACAACCTGAACTTCAACCTGCCCAAGGGCGGCATCGTCGGCATCATCGGCCCGAACGGCGCCGGCAAGACGACGCTGTTCCGCATGCTCACGGGCCAGGAGACGCCAGACTCGGGCGAGATCCGCATCGGCCCGAGCGTCAAGCTCGCCTACGTCGACCAGTCGCGCCAGACCTTGAACGACAAGCACTCGGTCTGGCACGAGATCTCCGGCGGCCTCGACCTGATCAAGGTCGGCAACTACGAGACCGCCTCGCGCGGTTACGTCGGTCGCTTCAATTTCAAGGGCACGCAGCAGCAGCAGATGATCGGCGAGCTCTCCGGTGGCGAGCGCAACCGCGTACACCTGGCCAAGGTGCTGAAGTCCGGCGGCAACGTGCTGCTGCTGGACGAACCGACCAACGACCTCGACGTCGAAACGCTGCGCGCGCTGGAAGATGGCCTGCTCGCCTACCCCGGCTGCGCGGTCGTGATCTCGCACGATCGCTGGTTCCTGGACCGCATCGCCACCCACATCCTCGCCTTCGAGGGCAACTCCGAAGTGGTCTGGTTCGAGGGCAACTACCAGGAGTACGTCGAGGACTACCGCAAGCGGCGCGGCGAAGATGCCTCGCAGCCGCACCGGATCCGCTACAAGCCGCTGACGCGGTAGCACCTGTTCGCGCTGCTGCTCTCCCTCCGCTCAAAGGCTGGAACGGGAAGGCTCTGCGCGGTAGCGCGGCGCAGCCGGGGAGCGTGCGTGCGTGCTGGCGCCTTCTTGCGCGAACGATCGCTGACATCGGTAGGGGGCGTTCTGGTCACGCGGGATGAGAGCCTCCTGGCGGGGCGTAGCCCGCCAGGGATGGCGCGCTCCGAGCCCCACACGGATGTGCTCGTGGGCGTCCCCGCCAGGAGGCTCTCATCCCGCGTGACCGGAACGCCTGCTGCAGACGTCAACGCTCACTCGATCAAATATGGCGACTGCGTGAACAGTTCCCTCAGCCCAGCGCGCGCCGCGCATTGCGGAACAGCCGCATCCAGCCCGAATCCTCGCCGCTCCCCGGCGGCGCCCAGGAGTTCTGCACGGTGCGGAACACGCGCTCCGGGTGCGGCATCGTCAGCGTGACGCGACCGTCGGTGTTGGTGACGGCCGCAATTCCGAGCGGCGAGCCGTTGGGGTTGGCGGGATAGGTGGTCGCGACGACACCCGCGCCGAGCGCGTAGCGCAAAGGAACCAGCCCGGCGTCGTGGCAGGCACGGGCGCCCGATTCGTGCAGGAATTCTGCGCGCCCCTCGCCATGGGCGACGGCGATCGGCAGCAACGAGCCGGCCATGCCTTCGAGCAGCAGCGACGGCGACGGCAGCACCTCCAGCAGGCCCACACGACCTTCGAACTGCTCGCTGCGGTTGCGCACGAAGCGCGGCCACGACGCGCTGCCCGGGATCAGGCTGGCGAGCGCGGACATCATCTGGCAGCCGTTGCAGACGCCGAGCGACAGCGTGTCGCGCCTCGCGAAGAACGCCGCGAACTGCTCGCGCAGTTCCTCGTTGAACAGGATGGACTTGGCCCAGCCCTCGCCCGCGCCGAGCACGTCGCCGTAGGAAAAACCACCGCAGGCCACCAGCGCCTGAAAGCCGCCGAGGCGTCGCCGGCCGGCGATGAGATCTGTCATGTGCACGTCGTGCGCCTCGAAGCCGGCGCGCGCGAACGCCGCCGCCATCTCGGTCTGGCTGTTGACGCCCTGTTCGCGCAGCACTGCGACCTTGGGCTTCGCGCCGCGCAGCACCGTCGGCGCGGCCACGTCCTCGGCGGGATCGAACCCCAGCGACACCTGCAGGGGCGGCGTCGTCCATGCGGTCGCCGAATCGAATTCCTCACGCGCGCAATCCGGGTCGTCGCGCAGGCTGCGCATCAGGTACGAGGTCTCGGACCAGGCGCGGCGCAGTTCCTCCCATGACTCGTCGAACTGTTGATCGCCGACGAGGATGCGGATTCTCGGCTTGCGGGCTTCGGGCCAGCCGAGCGACAGCACCACATCGTCGCCGAGCCCGTGGCGCGCGAAAATCGCGCGCGCCGTCTGGAAGTCACCCGTCCGCACCTGAAGCACGACACCGAGTTCCTCGCTGAACAATTGCCCGAACGCCTCGCCCCGCGCCGTCGGCAGCGCGACCTCGAGGCCGCAGTGGCCGGCGAAGGCCATCTCGACCAGAGTCGCGAACAGGCCGCCGTCGGAGCGATCGTGGTAGGCGAGCACGCGATCCGCGGCACGCAGCTCGCGCATCGCGTCGGCAAAGCTCTGCAGCAACGCCGGGTCGTCGAGATCCGCGGCGTCGCAGCCGAGCTGGCCGCAGACCTGGGCCAGCGCCGAGGCGCCGAGCCGATTGCGACCGCGCCCCAGGTCCACCAGCAGCAGCGCAGTCGCGCCGCAGTCGTGCCGCAGCTGGGGCGTCAGTGTGCGACGCACGTCGGTGAGCGGCGCAAAAGCCGAGACGATCAGCGACACCGGCGCGACGACGGCGCGGCCCGAGCCGTCGGCGGCCGTCCACGCGGTGCGCATCGACAGCGAATCCTTGCCGACCGGGATCGCGATGCCAAGGGCCGGGCACAGCGCTTCGCCGATCGCCTCGACGGTCGCATACAACGCCGCATCCTCGCCGGGCTCGCCGCAGGCCGCCATCCAGTTTGCCGACAAACGCACCTCGCGCAGCGAGGCGACGTCGGCGGCAAGCAGGTTGGTCAACGCCTCGCCGACCGCGAGCCGCCCGGACGCCGGCGCATCGAGCAGCGCGACGGGGGTGCGCTCGCCGATCGCCATCGCCTCGCCCGCCACGCCGTCATAGTCAGCGGCCGTGACCGCGACGTCCGCGACGGGTACCTGCCAGGGTCCCACCATCGGGTCGCGATGGATCAGGCCGCCGACGCTGCGATCGCCAATGGTGATCAGGAAGGTCTTGTCGGCCACCGCGGGCAGGCGCAGCACGCGATAGGCGGCATCGCGCAGCGACAACCCACCGAGATCCAGCGGCCGCACCGGCGGCACGCGCGTGACGACATCGCGGGACATCCGCGGCGCCTTGCCGAGCAACACCTCGATCGGCATCGCCACCGGGTCCTCGCCGAGCAGCGAATCGCGCACGCGCAGCACGCCGTCGCCGGT
>JAYTNX010000077.1:0-4386 GCA_043748075.1 Pseudomonadota bacterium | reverse complement strand
GCGCGGCGCATTGCGCCGCGACCGGCGACGCTGGATACTTCGGCCTCGTTTTTATTCACATTCGCGAGCCCAAGGGGGGCGCATGTCATATCGACTGGGTGTAGACGTCGGCGGCACGTTCACGGACCTGCTGCTGGTCAACGAGAAAACCGGGGTCACCTGGTCGGCCAAGGTTCCCTCCACGCCAGCCGACCAGTCGGTCGGCGTGCTCAACGGCATCAAGCGCGTCTGCGAGCGCGCCGGCATCGATCCCACGGCGATCGATCACGTCATGCACGGGACCACGGTCGCCACCAACACGGTGCTCACCGGCACCGGCGCGCGCTGCGGGCTGGTCACCACCAAGGGCTATCGGCAGGTGCTGCAGATCGCTCGCTCGTATGTGCCCGGCGGCCTCGGCGGCTGGATCATCTACAACAAGTCGCTGCCGATGGCGCCGCTGGCCTGCACGATCGAAGCGGACGAGCGCGTCAGCGCCAAAGGCGAAGTGGTGCGTCCGCTCGATGAAGCTGCGCTGCGCGAGAGCCTGCGCGGGCTGAAGGCGAAAAAGATCGAGGCACTCACCGTCTCGCTGATCAACTCGTTCGCGAACGTCGCTCACGAGAAGCGCGTCAAGCAGATCGCGCAGGAAGAGCTGCCCGGCATTCCGGTCTCGCTGTCCTCGGACGTCGTTCCCGAGATGCAGGAATACGAGCGCACCGTCACGACAGTCGCGAATTCCTACGTCCGGCCGCGCGTCGACCGCTACGTCAAGAACCTGCAGGCGAAGCTCGCGCAGGCCGCCAAGGACGTGAAGCTGCACATCCTGCGCTCCGACGGCGGTCTCGCCTCGTCGGCCACCGCGGCCGAATACCCCGTCAACCTGCTGATGTCCGGGCCCGCGGGCGGCGTCACCGGCGCGCTCTGGGTGGCGGTGCAGGCCGGCTTTCCGAACCTGCTCACGGTCGACGTCGGCGGTACCTCCACCGACGTCGCGCTGATCCAGCACGGCGAGCCGCGGCTGCGTCGCGAGACGACCGTCGGCGACGTCACCGTGCGCGCCTCCTCGGTCGACATTCGCACCGTCGGTGCGGGCGGCGGTTCCATCGCCCACGTACCGGAGCTGACCAAGGCGCTGCGCGTCGGTCCGCAGTCGGCCGGCGCTGATCCGGGCCCGGCGGCCTACGGCAAGGGCGGCACCGAGCCCACGGTGACGGACGCGAACATCGTTCTGGGCTATCTCCCCGAGATGCAGAAACTCGGCGGCGACATGGTCCTGAACCGCGAGCTGGCGATGACCGCCGTGAAGAAGGTCGCCGATGCGCTGAAAATGCCGCTCAAGGGTGCAGCCGAGGGCATCTACAACATCGTCAACGAGAACATGGTCGGTGCGCTGCGCCTGGTGTCGGTCGAGCAGGGCTACGACCCGCGCGACTACGCGCTGATCGCTTTCGGCGGGGCCGGCCCGCTGCACTCCAACGCGCTCTCGAAACTGCTGGGGTCCTGGCCGTCGATCATCCCGCCGGGCCCGGGCGTGCTCTGCGCGCTCGGCGACGCCACCACGGCGGTGCGCGACGAGCGCGCCCGCACCTACGTGCGCAGGTTCTCCGACACCAGCGCCCGCGAGATCGAGAAGATCCTGAAGGATCTCGCCACCGACGCCGGCAAGGCGATGGAAAAGGAAGGCGTGGCGAAGAACGAGATCACCACGTCCTACCAGGTGGACCTGCGCTATCACGGGCAGGGCCTGCGCCTCACCGTCTCTGTCGATCTGAAGGACCTGCAGAAGCAGGGTCTCAAGGCGATCACGACGCAGTTCGACGCCGAGCACAAGCGCCTGTTCACCTTCGCGCTGCCGCTCGAACACGAGCTGGTCACGCTGCGCGCGGCGGTGCAGGGTCAGGGCATCCGCATCAAGCGCCAGGTGCTCGGCAAGGGCGGCCCGGATCCGAAAGCCGCCATCGTCGCCCGGCAGAAATCCTACATGGATGGCAAGGACGTCACCGCCACGGTCTACGACCGCGCGAAGTTGAAGGCCGGCAACAAGATCGCGGGTCCGGCCATCGTCATGGAAATGGACTCCACGACCGTGATCCTGCCGAAGCACACCGGCACCGTCGATTCGTTCGGCAACATCCTGATCTACCCCGACGGCTACAAGGCGTCGCGCAAGGTGGGGGTCAAGCCGGCGAGGAGCGCGGCGCCGAAGAAGTCCGGGGCGAAGAAGTCCGGGGCGAAAAAGACTCCCGGCCGCTAACGCGCGCTCGCCCGACCCGATACCGCTCACACATCCAGGAAACGTCAATGCCTGCAACAATCGTTCAGCGCAATAAGAAGTCCTTCAAGAAAGTGAAGGTC
This sequence comes from Pseudomonadota bacterium, assembly GCA_043748075.1. Lineage (GTDB taxonomy): Bacteria > Pseudomonadota > Gammaproteobacteria > Steroidobacterales > Steroidobacteraceae > UBA964. The sequence goes on along the minus strand of JAYTNX010000077.1, from coordinate 2,049 downwards.
GATACCGTCACCATCGACATCATCGAGAGCGCGCTGCGCAACGCGCGCTACGAGATGGACACGGTGCTGTTCCGTACGGCCATGTCGCCGGGCATCCGCGAACAGCACGACGAGTTCCCGATGATCGCCAACGTCGAAGGCAAGATGGTCGTCGGCCAGTTCGGCTCCTTCATTTGGGGCTTCATGCAGGGCTACGACGGCACGGTCGAGGAGGGCGACATCTTCCTGACCTCCGATCCGTACTCGGTGAACGGCGCGATCAGCCACGCCAACGACTGGCTGATGCTGATGCCGATCTACCGCGGCGGCCGCATCATCGCCTGGTCGGCGATGTTCGGGCACATGACGGACGTCGGCGGCAAGGTGCCGGGCTCGCTGCCCACCGACGGCACCACGATCTACGAGGACGGCATCGTCGTGCCGCCGATCAAGATCTTCAAGGCCGGCGTGCTCAACGAAGACGTGCTGAAGGTCGTTCTGCACAACTGCCGCCTGCCACACTGGAACCTGTCGGACTTCAACGCCATCACGGCCGCGCTGCGCACCGCGTCGCTGCGCTGCGTGGAGATCGCCGAGCGCTTCGGCGACGACGTGTTCTATTCGGCGATGGACGCGATGCTCGAGCGCAACAAGCGTGCGATGCGCGAGTTGATCCGCCGCAACGTGCCGGAAGCCAAGCAGCACTTCGAAGACTACATCTGCGACGACGGGCTCAACATGGGCCCGTACAAGATCAAGTGCAGCATGTGGCGCGAAGGCGAGAAGTGCATCTTCGACTTCACCGGCACCGACCCGCAGTCCATGTCCTCGATCAACTTCCTGTTGAACGAGGAGATGTTCAAGATGTTCGCGGGCATCTACATGATCATGGTCTTCGACCCACAGATCCTGTTCAACGACGGGTTCTACGACCTGATGGAAGTGCGCATCCCGGCCGGCTCGCTGCTCAAGCCGCTGAAGCCGGCGGCACTGTCCTGCCGCACGCACGCGCTCGGCCGCATCTTCGACATCCTGGCGGGCCTGCTCGGCCAGGGCAATCCGGACTTCATGTGCGGCGCCGGCTTTTCCGACAGCCCGCACTTCATGTATTCCGGCTACGACAAGAACGGCGAGTGGTACCAGCTGTACCAGATCACCTTCGGCGGCATTCCGGGCAAGCCCTTCGGCGATGGCCCGGACGGGCATTCGCTGTGGCCGTCGTTCACGAACGTGCCGAACGAGTTCCTCGAGAGCTACTTCCCGCTGCGCATCGACATCTACGAAACCATCACGGATACCGGCGGCGCCGGCAAGTTCCGCGGCGGCAACGGCCTGCGCATCGGCTATCGCTTCCTCGAGCCGGGCGAGATCTCGATCCACGACGATCGCTGGCTCACCTACCCCTGGGGTGCGAATGGTGGAGAGCCCGGGGCCCGCAGCAGAAAGTTGCTGGTCCGGGCCAACGGCACGCAGGAGTTGATGCCATCCAAGATCGACCACATCAAGGTCGAGGCGAATGACCTGCTGATTTCCGACACCTGGGGCGGCGGCGGCTGGGGCAACCCGCTGGAGCGTCCGGCCGAGCAGGTCGCGTTCGACGTCGAGGCCGGTCTGGTCTCGGTGGAGGGCGCGAAGCGCTATGGCGTCGTGGCCAAGGCTGACGGCAGCTTCGATGCCGCGGCCACCGAGGCGCTGCGCAAGTCGATGGCGGCCAAGCGCGGCCCGAAGAAGATCTTCGATCGGGGCTTTGACTCGATCGAGGAGCTGAAGGCGCGTTGCAAGGCCGAGACCGGCCTCGAGCCTCCGTCGGCGCCGCGCTTCACCAAGTGGGCCAAGGTAGCGGCCGAGGCGCTCGCTCAGAAAGCCGCGGCGCGCAAGGGCGCGAAGGCGGCCTGAGGCCGGCGGGCCGCGAGCCCATTCCGGTCTCCATCCGAACGGTCCCCGCCCCGATAAGGTGCGGGGACTTTTTTTTGTGCGCCCGGCAGGGCGCACCTTCTTGGAGGTGAAAGTCCTCTATGGACCTGACACGGGGAACCATTAGCTGCACGGCAAGGGCGGCCCGGGCGACTG
>JAYTNX010000076.1:0-8302 GCA_043748075.1 Pseudomonadota bacterium | reverse complement strand
TGGGACACACCCGGCAGCGCATCGAACTCGGCAAGGATTCCGATGACGGGCCGCCCGCTGCCGAAACTGGCGACGAAGGCCGTCGGCATTCCGGCCACGCCGGCTTCGACCTTGAAGCCATTCGCGGTCAGCAGACGCTGCAACTCGGCGGACGAGCGACCTTCGTCGAGACTCGTTTCCGACCACGTCCAGATCTTGCGGTTGGTGCGACCGAGCAGCTCGGCCTGCGCGTCGAGGTAGCGGCTCGCCCTGGCCTTGATCTCACGGGACTCGACTGTCGTCGCGCGGCTATCGGCGGCCATCGCCATGCCAGGCAGCGCGCAGAGCAGCACCGCGAAACCGGGATACTTCATTGGACGAACCTGCCATGGACGAGCCAGGGAACGCCGTCGAGCGTGACCGTCGCATCCCGCAGCAGGTCCCGCCAGCGGAAGTAGCGTCCGCGCACGGCGCCGCCGAGCTCGACGTTGTTGCCGATGCCGAGACGCACGACGCCCGCGCCATAGCCGTAGTACGCCACCCAGCCGGGCGTCTCGGACGGCGCCAGAAGCGGATTGAAGCCGAGCCCGAACTCGCGAAACCGACGCGCTTCCGGCGGCGCTGCGGCGATCTCGGCCGCGAGGTGCTCGGCGCCACGGCTTGCGGCCGTGCGTACGATCTTTCCCGACTTGTAGGTGAGGCGCGCGTCGATGACGCTCTGGCCGTTCCACGCCGAGTACGGATAGACGACGACGCCCTCGACGCTCTCCTCGAGCGGCGCCACGCGCAGGGCGCCGCCGGGTATTTCGACCTCGCGCACCAGGAATGGCGCATCGGCGCGCATGCGCTTCGCCGAGGCGTCGCCGTTCTGCTCGATGATGTCGCGATCGCCGACCCGGAACCGCAGATCGGTGCCGGCGGGGCTGGTCACGCGCACCTGGGCCCGGCGCATCGCGGCGGCGAAGCGGGCCTGGTGCTGCGCCAGCGCGGCCAGATCGGTCTCGAGCACGGCGCGCTGGTAGACGCGGTCGATGACCTGCATCGGCGGCGGCGGAAAGCCGGGCAGCAGGGTGATGCCGGTCAGGCCGAACTCGTTGCCCGAGGAACTGTACGGATCGGTCCAGTGGAAATGGATGGTGCGCCGCGGCCCCCGCGCCTCGGACAACAGCCGCTGCAGCGCGGAATAGGCCGGATGCACGGGATTCGCACCCGGTAGCATGATGGCGGCATCCACCTCCTTGAGCATCTTCGTGTACTCGAGGGTCGAGGCGACGAGACCTCTGCTCAGGGTTTCCGTGCTCCACTCGGCGGGATAGGGATCGTCGAGCACGTCGATCACGCCGAGGTCGACGCCACCGGCCTTCATCACTTCATAGCGCAGCAGCGGCACGAGTTCCGTGAACACGCCGGGCTGCGCCACCGAGATCACGCGCTCGCCGGGCTCGAGCTGCAGCTGCTGCACGATGCGCGCGGCGATCGCCTGCCACTGCATGGTCCGTTGTGGCAGCGCGGGCTGGCCGGAGGCCTGGGCGTGTACGGGAATGCTGCAGGCCAAGGTCGCCAGCCCGGCCAGTAACGTCGGCAGGACCCTAGCCGGCGTCATGTCGCTTCCACTGCAGCCAGTGGCCGTCGCTGAGGGCGACGCCGATCCGCCGACTCCGCCCAGCCCATCGTGTAGCGCTGGCGGCGATCGATGCCGTGGTAGCACATGCGCCAGGAGCCGTCCTCGAGCTGCAGCACCCGCGGCCAGGTGGCCAGGAGCTCGTCGGCCTCGAGCAGCACGCGCGGGCAGGAGACGCGCCCGGAGTTCCAGCGGCTCGCCGGGCCGGGCCCGAACAGCACGCCGGGTCCGCCGGGCAACACGCCACTCACGCCCGACCGCGCCTGCGCTTCAGTACCTTGCGGTATTCCTCTGAATCATCGCGGTCCGCCGGCCAGCGTGCCAGGTCGAACAGCATCGGTGTGTGCCGCTCGAGTCCCGGACGCGCCGCGGCCGGGATGTCGTCGAGGTTGCGCAGCTTCGCGCCGAGTGCCCGGCCCCAGGTCCGACCCGGCCGAGTGCCCATGCCCACCCAGGGCTGGAAGCTGACCAGGTTCTGGAACTGGATGGTGGCGGGTGCGCGCAGCACCGCGGGGTCGGCCACCGCCGCCAGGGGCGCGAAATAGGTGTAGTGAGAATCCCAGTACATGGTCGGCCCCGAGGAGTCCTCGGGAAACTCCGCGGGCGAGAACGGATTGGGATAGGCAAAGCCGGACATGGTCGGCATCACGACCGTGTCGCCGACCGTTTCGATCGCCATGGGCTTCGGCTTCAGCGTGGCGCCCACGCCGGTGATCACTTCGTCAGGGCCGATCTCGACCGACAGCGGGCGGCCGATAAAATGCCAAGGCTCGAGCAACTCGTCGGTGACCGGATTGCGCCAGCGCTCCAGCACTTCATGGGTGTCGAAGCGGCAGTACACGCCGGCCTCAAAGTTGGTAATCATCGTGTGGCCGTTCGGCATCGGTCGGCAAACCTTCACGGCGACGTTGTTCATCGTGTACAGCGGAATCAGGTTGCCGTCGTGCAGGTAGGCGAAAATGTGCATGCGGTAGAACGCCGGCACGGCTTCCGCGGCGGCACTCGCGACGATCTTGGCGCGGATCCGCGCACGCTCGCGGGGGTCTTCGAGCCGGCGCCGCAGAGTCTCCGCCGATGCGCGCGTACCGGGGGGCGCGGCGGGCGCGGTGGCTGCCGCCGCGGCTGGCTCGACGGGTGCCGCAGCGGCGGCGGCCACGACACCGGCCGCAGCGAGCAGGGTGTCGCGGCGATTGCGATGGGATCGGGTCATGTCGTTGCCCTCCGGTCCTGCGTCTGCGCGCAGTTCAGTGAATGGACATCAGTCGATGAACACGTTCCAGACGTTCAGTCTCGAGCGATCCCAGGCCGTATAAGTGTGACCGATCGTCGATGGATCGCCGAGCGCGCCGACGACCAGTCCGGCGAGGTCCGCGCGAGAGATGTAGCTGAACGCGGCCGGATCCTCGGCGAGGCGCGCGGTGCCGGTCGCGGCAAGATCGCTGCGCCCGAGACCGCCCGGGCGGATGATCGTGTAATCCAGTCCGCTCGCGCGCAGATGCGCCTCGGCCTGCTCCTTGAGCGGGATGATGTCGCCGAGCCCGCGGCGCGCCATCGACGGTACGGCGTCACGCGAATCGCCTGTGCCGATAACCGTGACGAACACGAACCGTCGCACGCCGGCGGCCCTGGCCGCGTCCATGATGTTCCGATTGCCCACGAAGTCTGGCCGGATCGCCGGATCGACCTTGGCGCGGCCTTCCACGAGGATACGGAACAAACTGCGTCGCTCCGGCAGGTCGCGCGCCGCGGTGCCGATGGTCGAGACGACCGCCGAGAAGCGGCCCGGCACGATCGCCTCGCGCACCTGCTGTGCGTCCATCGCGTCGAACACGGCCTTCCTCACGCCGAGCGCATCGAGCGCCGCGGTGTTGGAGGTGGCGCGAACGGAGGCGACCACGGATTGCCCGCGCCGCCGCAACGCCCGCACTACTTCGAGCCCGGTGTTCTGGGTCGCGCCGACGACCAGGACCGGACCGGGCAAGGGCCGGAACCCGGCGAACTCGAGCAGCGCCGCGGGGGTGTGGAAGGCGCCACTCATCGAGGTACCGAGCCACAGCACGCTACCGACCAGCAACACGGCCAGGCCGGCCACAATCCGCATGAACCATGTCATGGCAAATTCATCCTCGTCATGGGAGCGCCTCGACCACGGCGTCCTGCGAAGCCACCCGGGCAGCAGGCGCGGGCTGCGGCGCCTCACATTTCCGGTCGTGCTTCGTTGCGCCGGGTCATCGAGCAGTTCACCAGCATCCAGCCGAGATTGTTGCCAATGCGCGTGGCATTGGGATCCGTGAAGGCGTAGCCGCCATTCTTCATCGTACCGTCGGGCATCTTTTCATACGCATACAGCACGAGGGAGTTGCGGTTGAAGTTGTCGTTCGCTTCGTTCAGCACGTGCCAGGTGACCGACTGGAGCCGGAGGAAGATCTCCCGCGGCGTGGCCTCGCGCGTGCCGAACGTGACCGACCCGCCCTTGTCATGCAGTTCGAGGCCGTCGTAGCGCTCGAACGGAATGTCCCGTCCGCCGCCCACTCCCGGCACGTCGACATAGCAGTGGAACAGGCGTGCACGCTCCTGCCAGAACGGTTCGCCTGACGCGACGCCGGTGATGCGCTTGCCCGACTTGACCAGGAACTTGTGATCCACGAACCAGAGACTCGTGGGCGACAGCGAGATCTCGTTCTCGCCGAAGACCGGATCGCCCTGCCAGTCGAATCGGCAGGCCTTGGGCGATTGCAGGCCCCGATAGTGATCCGCGCGCCGCTTGAACGCGTACTCGCAGCCCGGCGTGGTGATCAGCGCCTCGGGCCGCAGCGTCGCCAGTTCCTCCGCCGTGATCGCGCCCTGCATGCGGAAATAACTTCGCATCGTGACCTCGTCGGCACCGGGTCCCGCCTCCAGCGTCGCAACGCGATAGGACCGTTCGATGCCCTTGGGCTTCTCTGTGGCGTTGATCCAGAGGAACACATACGGACCCAGCGCCGGTGACTGGACCCGCGAGATGGTCGTGTGTATGCGGGCGTGCCGGTCCGCTTCGGGCAGGTTCCGACGCGTGTCGAAGTAGTTCTGGTTGATGTTGTCGTAGTGGCCCGGGAGCAGTTCGGCCATCACCCGCAAATGGCGTTCGCCCGGCGTGGAATCCTGGCCCTGCGCCATCGCGGCAGGCGCGACACCACCGACCAGCAGCACGACCATCAGAACCGCGGCCATCAGGCTTCGGAGTGTTTTCATGGGACGACTCCTGAGTCGGTGACGGGATCGGCCGGGACGGCCATGGTTCAGCGTATCGCGCCGCCAAAGCGGTAGTCGAGGCGCAGCCCCAGTTGTCGCTCGGGCGGCAGGTAGGCCAGATAGGCGCGCACGGGCACGAACGACGCATCGACGGCGCCAATGTCGACGAAACGCTGCGCGTTGCGGATGGTGTCATCGTCCAGGAGATTCCGGACGTAGAGCGACGCCCCCCACTGGCCGCCTTCGACTCCAAGTCGAAGGTCGGCAGTCGTATGGGCGGGCAGGATGGCCAGGTTGGTCTCGTCGGTGAAGCGGCGTGAGCGATACGCGGCGCTGAGCTCGCCGACGAATCGGACACCCTCGAGGACGGGCAGCGCGGTCGCGAATTGCAACGTCGCATTCAGGGAATGCCGCGAATTGCGCGGCACGTCCTGGCCCGAGAAGTCGCCGGTGAGATTGCCCGATTCGGCACGCTGCTGCGCCGACGCCAGCGAGCCGATCACGAATTCCTTGTACTCCGCATCGGTCAGCGCATAGGCCGCCGAGAGCGTCCACGCTGCCCCCAGCCGGAAGCGCGCATCGAGCTCGATACCCCGGGTCTCGACCTGGCCCGCGTTGACGGTGAAGGGCCCCACGAGATTCGTCACCGGATTCAGGCGCTGGATACCCACCTGCTGGTCGGTGTAGTCATTGAAGAACAACGCAGCGTTCAGCTGAACGCGACCGTCCGCGAAACGGGACTTGAATCCGAGCTCGTAGGCGTCGACGAGCTCCTGCGAATAGCCGGCGCCGTCGAACGTCGTGGCGCTTGCCGCATTGATGCCGCCGGGCTTGAAGCCGCGCGCGAAATTGGCGTAGGCATGGATGTCAGGCGTGATTGCGTAGTCGGCAGAGACGCGCGGCGTGAATTTCGACTCGTCGACCTTGCCCCGCAGACCGCAGGATGACGCGAAGCCTGGCGCCGCGGGCGGACACATCGGGGTGAGCTGCAGGTATGACACCTGGTCCGAGGTGTAGCCCGGCGCCGTCAGCTCGATTTCGTCCTCGTTGTAGCGCCCTTCGAGGGTCAGCCGAAGCGCGTCGTTCGCCTGCCAGCCGACCGAGCCGAAATAGCCGGTGTAGTCGCTGGCGCGCGTGACGCGTACCGGAAACAGGTTGGGCGTCGGCGTGCGACGAATGCCGACGGGCGCGAAGCCGGGAAACGGTGCAGCGAAGATGGAGTTGGGATTGCGCAGCCAGATCTGCCCCTGGTCGAGAGACGCTGAGTCTTCATGGAAGCGCTGCACGCCGAACAGCAGCGCAAATCGATCGGTATCGCGCGTCCAGCGCAGTTCGTGGTTGCGGTGCTGGTCCGTCGAGTAGCCGTTGGCCGCCGAGTTCAGCGACAGCGCCGTCACGCTCGGTTGCGCTGCATTCGAGAAGTCATTGTCGTAGAGGTTGTGGGAATCGTTGCTGAGCCAGCCGAACTGGTAGGTGAACGCGCCGACCGGACTCTCCCAGACGGCCTCGACCGACGCGAGCTGCTGCTGGATATCCAGGCCGGAAAAGGGCCGACCGGTGAAAGGATCCAGCGAGAACTGCAGCTGACTGGCATTGGCGTCCAGCTCGCCGACGTAGACGCCGCGCGTGCAGGCGTTGAGGGCGGCTGCCGAGAGACCGGTCAGGTTCGCCGGGCAGGCACTGACGGGGGCGCCCGGGAACGCGGAAAACGTACCGCCGATGACGGGCAAGCGGGCGTTGGTGGGTACGTTCACAGCCGCGCTCTGCCCGAACTGGTCGTCGCTGTACTGGTAGCGCGCGAAGATCGACAACGAATCGGTCGGCTTGAACAGGAAAGCCACGGCGCCTCCGAGCGAGTCTTCGCTGCCGAGGTCCTCGCCAGTCACCGGATTGGAATAGAAGCCGTCGAAGTCGCGCGACACGACGTTGGCACGGAACGCGAGGCGATCAGCCACCAGCGGACCGCTGAGCGCGACCCGCAGGTCGCGCAGGCCGCCCTGCGCCAGGTCGGCCGTGAGCTGGCTCTCCCAGTCGAACGACGGGCGCTTGCTGACATAGTTGATCGCGCCGCCGAAGGCCGAGCGGCCGTAGAGAACCGACTGGGGGCCGCGCACGACTTCGATGCGCTCCAGGTCCACGAGCGACACGTTGACGGATGATGTGGCGCCGACGACGAAGCCCTGGCCGGAGACATCTTGTCCGTCGAGCAGGATCGCGACGCTCGGCCGTCCGCGCTCCGCCTGAAGGCCGCGGATGGCCGGTCGCGTATCGGCCCGCGACAACCCGGTGTCGAAGGTGAGACCGGGGCTCAACGCCGCAAGATCCTCGACGCGGGTGATGCCCCGATCCTGGATGACGGCGTCGTCGAAGACGGAAATTGCGAGCGGCACGTTCTGGATGTTCTCCGAACGCTTGCGTGCGGTGACGATGACCTCGTCGAGTCCGGCCGCGTCGGCGACCGTCTGGGCGTGTGCGGCATCCGGTACGCGAAGTGCCATGAGTGCGAAACCCAGCCAGAGCATGCGTGTCGGGCCGTTCGAGTGTCTCGTCATGATTGCCTCCTCTGGCATCGATTCCGGCAGAAAGCGGAGCGGGACTCTGGCGTGGCGATCGGGTTGCGGGGCGCTGCGCGTTGCGGGCCTACGTTCTGAGCACAGTGTCCCGGTGCGGCGAGAGATTGCCGAATTCTGCACTCGTGTGCAAGACAGCCCGGGTTGTCCGCCTGACGCCCTCGTCCAAGGCCATGGCATTTCCTCGCTCGCGACGTCGACGCAGGGCGCTGCGGGGATCCATCGACGCGGCCCGATGCGCTGCGAGCTAGAGGAGCGGCGCGCCTGCCAGCCGGACGCTGCAGCCGCCCTCGCCGGCGGCATCGAGCCGCCCATGCAGCACGGGAAGCCAGCGGCGCATGCGCTCATCCAGCAGGTACGGCGGGTTCAGGATCGCGACGCCGGAGCCGTTGAGGCCGACGCGTGAGTCGCGCGGATGGATCCACAGTTCCGATACCAGCAGTGGTCGCGGCTCGACCTTCGCGGCGAGGCTATTGAGCCAGCGCGCGGAGTCGCGCTCGACCTTGATCGGGTACCAGAGGGCGATGACGCAGGTCGGGAAGCGCGCGAGCGCGTCGATGGCGGCGGCGGCGGCGCGGTCGAAGTCGGCGCGCGAGTCTTCGTAAGGCGGGTCGATCAGCACCAGCGCGCGGCGTTCGATCGGCGGCAGCCAGGCGGCGAGGCGCTCGAAACCGTCGGCGTTCTCGACGGCGATGCGCGAACGGTCGCGCAGCTCGCGGCGCAGCTCGACGTGTTCGGAGGCCTCGGCCTCGACCAGCGCGGCGCGGTCCTGCGCGCGCAGCCAGCGCGCGGCGAGCAGCGGTGAACCCGGATAGGCGTAGCGTTCATGGCGCTCGCGGCGGAACGCGTCGACGGCCTCGAGGAACGCCTCGATCTCGGGTTCGCCGATGGGAGCTGCCGC
>JAYTNX010000075.1:0-1811 GCA_043748075.1 Pseudomonadota bacterium | reverse complement strand
ACGGACCTGAAGCACAACGGCGTCACCGAACGACTCGCGGGTCTCGGCGCCCGCGTGATCCTCGGCCACAGCGCCGCACATGTCGAAGGCGCTGACGTGGTCGTCGTCTCGACCGCCGTGTCCGCCGACAACCCGGAAGTGACCGCGGCGCTCCAGCGGCGCATCCCGGTGGTGCCGCGCGCCGAGATGCTCGGCGAACTGATGCGCTTCAGCTACGCGATCGCGGTCGCCGGCACCCACGGCAAGACCACGACCACGAGCCTGCTGGCGAGCGTGTTCGCCGAGGGTGGCGAGGACCCGACCTTTGTCATCGGCGGTCGTCTAAAGAGCGCTGGCACGAATGCGCGGCTCGGCACCGGACGCTACCTCGTCGCCGAGGCCGACGAGAGCGACGCGTCGTTCATGCACCTGCAGCCGATGGTCGCGATCGTCACCAACATCGACAATGACCACCTTGGCACCCATGACGGCGACTTCGGCCGGCTCAAGCAGAGCTTCGTCGATTTCCTGCACAACCTGCCGTTCTACGGCCTCGCCGTGCTGTGCGCGGACGACGCCCACGTGCGCAGCATCCTGCCGTCGGTCGGTCGTCCCATCGTCACCTACGGCATCGGCGACGGCGCGGACATCCGCGCGGTCGACATCGATCGCCGTGGCCTGCAGACCGCATTCACCGCGCAGCGCCACGGGCGCGGCGCGCCGCTGCCCGTGGTGGTGAACCTGCCGGGCACGCACAACGTGCTCAACTCGCTGGCGGTGATCGCCGTCGCCACCGAGCTCGGCATCGACGACGCGGCGATCCAGCGCGGCCTCTCCCGCTTCCAGGGCGTCGACCGGCGACTGCAGCGGGTGGGCAGCGTCGGAGTCGGCGAGGGCGAGATCGCGATCGTCGACGACTACGGCCATCACCCGACCGAGATCGCGGCGACGCTCGAAGCGGTGCGCCAGGGCTACCCCGGCCGGCGCGTCGTGCTCGCGTTCCAGCCGCACCGGTACACGCGCACGCGCGACCTGCTCGACGACTTCGCGACCGTGCTGTCGGCCGCCGACGCGCTGCTCGTGACCGAGGTCTACGCCGCGGGCGAAGCGCCGATCGCCGGTGCCGACGGTCGCGCCATCTGCCGCGCGGTGCGCGGCCGCGGGCACGTCGAGCCGGTGTTCGTCGCGAGAGTGGAAGATCTCGCCGTGGCGCTGCGCGACATCCTGCATCCCGGCGACGTGGTGCTGGCCATGGGCGCCGGCCACATCAGCGGCGTCGCGCATGAGCTGCCGGCGCAGCTGACCGCGATGGCCAGCGCCTCGGTCACCTACCCGTTCGTCGATCGGCGGCGCACGTGATGGCCGCCGCGTCGCCGCGCGATCTCGACGCCCGCTTTGCCGGCCGCCTGCGGCGCGACGAGCCGATGTCGCGCCACACCTCCTGGCACGTCGGCGGACCTGCGGACTGGTTCTTCGAACCGCGCGATCGCGACGACCTCGCGGCCTTCCTGCGCGAACTGCCGGCGGACGTGCCGCTGTACTGGGTCGGACTCGGCAGCAATCTTCTGGTGCGCGACGGCGGACTGCGCGGTGCGGTGATCGTCACCCATGGCGTGCTCGGCCGCCTCGAGCGCCGCGCCGACGGCGATGTGCATTGCGAGGCCGGCGTCGCCTGCGCGCGCCTGGCGCGCCAGTGCATCCGCTGGGCGCTCGGGCCGGCGGACTTCTTCGCCGGGATCCCCGGCACGCTCGGTGGCGCGCTGGCGATGAACGCCGGCGCCTTCGGCGGCGAGACCTGGACTCACGTGGTCGAGGTCGAGGTCATCGATCGC
>JAYTNX010000074.1:0-4757 GCA_043748075.1 Pseudomonadota bacterium | reverse complement strand
TCGGTGGGGCACTCGGGCAACGGCTTCATCTCCAACTGTGCGATCGACGAGCTCGCGACGCTGGCGGGCAAGGACGCCTACGCGTTCCGGCGCGATCTGCTGGCCGGCAAGCCGCGGCACCTCGCCGTGCTCGACAAGGTCGCGACGGAAGCCGGCTGGGGCCAGCCGCTGCCGGCGGGTCACTTCCACGGCATCGCGCTGCAGGAGAGCTTCGGCAGCCTCGTCGCCCAGGTGGTCGAGGCCTCGGTCGCGGACGGCAAGACCGTGAAGGTGCATCGCGTCACCGCCGCGGTCGACTGCGGCTTCGCGATCAACCCGGACCAGGTCGTCGCGCAGATCCAGGGCGCTGTGATCTACGGCCTGTCGGCCGCGCTGTATGGCGAGATCACCGTCGACCAGGGCCGGATCCAGCAGGGCAATTTCGACGACTATCCGGTGCTGCGGCTCGAGGAGTCGCCGGCGATCGACGTGCACATCGTCGCCAGCGACGGTCCGATCGGCGGTCTCGGCGAACCCGGCCTGCCACCGCTCGCCCCGGCGCTTGCGGGCGCGATCTTCGCCGCGACCGGCAAGCGGATTCGCCGCCTGCCGTTGTCCGTCTCGCTGGCCTGAGGCTCGGGCCCGCCCGTCGCCTTCGACTTCAGGTAATCGAGCGCCACGCCGGCCAGCGCGCGCGCCCCCAGTGGCAGCGCCGCTTCGTCGACGAAGAACTGCGCCGAGTGGTTCGAGGCGGCCGTGAGCAGGTTGCGATCCGGCGGCGTGATGCCGACGTAGAAGAAGAAACTCGGCACGCGCTGCGCGTAGAACCCGAAATCCTCGGCGCCCGTGATCAGCGGCACGGCCTTCACGGCGTCGTTGCCCGCGAGGCGTTGCAACGCGGCCACGGACGGCGGGGTCAGCATGAGATCGTTGACGACCACCGGCGTACTGCCCGGGTCGATGTCGAAGCTCGCGGTGGCGCCACTCGCCGCGGCAATGCCGTCGATCGTGCGCCGCAGGCGCGTGACCACGTCGGCACGCTGCTGCCTGTCGAAGGTGCGGATCGTGCCGATCATCTCGACCTCATCAGGCACGATGTTGCTGCGGATGCCGCCCTTGATCGCGCCGACGGTGATCACCAGCGGATTCGCGGTGATGTCGACCTGACGGCTAACGATGGTCTGCAGCGCGCCGACGATCTGCGCCGCCACGACGATCGGGTCGATGCCGCCCCAGGGACGCGCGCCGTGTGTACCGCGACCCTTGACGACGATGCGGAACGCGTCGGACGCCGCGAGCATCGGGCCGCCGCGATAGCCGATCTGCCCGGTGTGCATCAGCGCCGTGACGTGCAGCCCGAACGCGGCCTCGGGCCGGTAGCGCTCGAACACGCCCTCCTTCAGCATCAGGCTGGCGCCGCCCTCCTCGCCGTCGGGCGCGCCTTCCTCCGCGGGCTGGAACAGCAACACGACGCGGCCGGGCAGCTGCGCCTTCACGGCGACCAGCGCCTCGGCAATGCCCATCAACATCGCGGTATGCGCGTCGTGGCCGCAGGCGTGCATCACGCCGACCGCTTCGCCGCGGTAGGTGGCGGTCGCACGCGAGCGGAACGGCAGTTCGACCTGCTCGGTGACCGGCAGCGCATCCATGTCGGCGCGCAGCGCGATGGTCGGACCGGGCAATGCGCCCTGGACGACCGCGACGACACCCGTATGCGCGACCCCCGTCTGCACCGTGAGGCCCAGACTGCGCAGGTGTTCGGCCACGATCTTCGCAGTGCGGAACTCGCGGTTCGACAGCTCCGGGTTCTGGTGGAAATCGCGCCGCCAGGCGAGCACCTTGGGTTCGGTTTTCGTGAGCGCGATCGCGAACGCCGCATCCAGGGCCGCGGCCGACGCCGTTGCCGCCGGCGCGGCGGCGCACGCCGCGATGGCGAGCAGGGCCACTCGCGACTTCCGGGCCGCTCTCCGGCAGGCCCTTGCGGCCGGGGTGAGGGGTGCCTGAAGGCCGCGCGGAGACAGCCGGTCGTGGTCTGGGCTCATGCAGGGCGCTTCTGGTGGTGAGCGAGGATTGACGGTAACGTGCACCTACGCGAGATGTCCAACTTGGCTGACGAGCGGTGTCGTGGAACCAGCTTCAGATAGCGGGATGACATCCGGATCCGGCGCGCATCTGGTCGACGTCACGCTATTCCACTCGCCGACCAGCGGCGGCGTGCGCCGCTACCTGGACGCGAAGCACGCGTGGCTCGCGGCTCACCACCCTGACTGGCAACACACGATGCTCGTGCCGGGCGATCGCGAGGCGCGCGTCGTCGGTGGCCGCTCGACGCTGCCGGGCATCCCGATACCCGGCACGTTCAACTATCGCCTGCCGCTCAATCCGCGGGCCTGGTCGCGCGCGCTGGCGGCGCTGGAGCCGGACCTGATCGAGGTCGGCGACGCTTTCCACACGGCGTGGGCGGCCCGCGGCGTTGCCCGACGACGGGGTGTCCCGCTGGTCGGGTTCTACCATTCGAACCTGCCGCACCTCGTGCGCCGTCGCTATGGCGAACCCGGCCGACGCCTCGCGGCCGCCTACGTGCGCCTGACGTACTCGCGCTTCGACCGTGTGCTCGCGCCGAGTCGGTTCATGTGCGACGCCCTGCGCGAGCTCGGCGTCGACCATGTGCGCCACCAGCCACTGGGTGTGGACCCCGGCATTTTCCATCCGTCGCGACGGACACGCGATCTGCGCGGCGAGCTCGGCCTGCCGCGCGACGCCCGACTGCTGGTGTTTGCGGGGCGGTTCTCGCAGGAGAAGCGGATCGACGTGCTGCGGGCCGCGTTCCGCCGGCTGGGACGGCCGTACCAGCTGCTGCTGCTCGGCGGCGCGGAGACGCGCCAGCTCGACGACAACGTGTTCGCGCGCCCCTTTCGCGCCGACAGTCGGGACCTGGCGAGCTGGCTGGCGTCGGCCGACGCGCTGGTGCACGCGGGCACCGAGGAAACCTTCGGTCTGGTGGTGCTCGAGGCGATGGCCTGCGGACGGCCGGTGGTCGCGACACGTGCCAGCGCCCTCCCGGAGCTCATCAGCGACGAGGTCGGTCTGCTGGCGCGGCCGGACGATCCCGCCGATCTCGCCGCGGCGATCGCCGGGCTCTATGACCTCGATACGGAGGCGATGGGCCGTGCCGCGCGCGCCCGCGTGCTGGCGCGATTCACCTGGACCCACGCGTTCTCCGGGCTGATGACGCACTACGCGACGCTGCTGGCCCGTCCGTCGATGGTGCCGTCCGCGGCCGCGATCTCCGTTGCCGCCGCGGTCTCCGCGGCTCAGCCCAGCTTCACGAGCTCGAACACCGTCAGCTTTCCCTTGCGCTCGCCGACGGCGACATGGCGGCCGTCGGGCGACCAGCGCACGCAGGACGGTTCCGAATCCGTGAGGTGAGCGTCGATCGCCTGCTGCGCCTTCGCCGGCCACCACAGCGTCAGGCGCCAGTCGCGCCCAGCGGAAACCAGGTAGGGACCGCCGGGCTGGAAGGCCAGGCACTCGATCCGCTCGGTGTGGCCGGAGAGCTTCACGGGCCTGGTGCCCTCCGGGCCCTTGCCGCCGAAGTCCCAGCACACCACCTCATTGCCGGCGTTGCTCGCGAGCCAGCGGCTGTCACCACTCCACGAGGTCAGGTGCACCTTGCCGGGATAGCCGCGCATCTGCGAATCCTTGCCGCTCGACAGATACCAGAAGTGCAACGAGCCATCCTGGATACCCGAAGCGATCACGCGCCCGTTCGGGCTGAACGACACGGTCTGGCAACCCGCGGGCCACGGGTAGCGGCGTGTCGCATAGCGCGGCGGCTCGATGCGGTGGATCACCATCGCGCCGTGGGTGGCGGCGGCGAGATCACGGCCGGGTTTGTCCCAGCCGATGGCGGCGATCGCGCCGGCGTGGGCGTCGAAGCGGTGCACCGGCTCGCCCTCGCTCGTCCACAGCGACAGCTGCTTGCCCGCGGCGCTCGCGAGCCTCGCGCCATCGGGTGACCACGCGAGGTGCTCGGTCCACGCCATCGCCGGGCGCCACCGACGACGCTCCGCTCCGCCCGCCCCGTCCCAGAACGCGATCGCATTGTCCTGACCACTGGTAGCGACGATCTCCCCCTTCGGCTGCCAGGCGACGGCGAGCGCGCCCATGCCGTGTTCCCCCACCTGGCGAACATTCAGCACCCTCGAGGCGGTATACGAGGCGAGGAAGACCCGACCCTCGCCGCCTGCGATCGCGAGCCGCGTGCCGTCGTGCGACCAGGCCAGGTCGGCCACATAGTCGTCGAGCGTCGCGCTCGCGCGCGGCTCCAGCAGCGCGGGCGTTTTCACTTCACCGGAGCGACGCAGGACTCGAGGCCCGCTTCGAGCTCGTGGCGGTCGAGGTTGCGGCCGATGAACACCAGCGTATTGCTGCGCGCGGCCGCGCCCCAGGGGCGCTCGAGACGGCCGTCGAACATCATGTGCACGCCGTGGAACACGTAGCGCCGCTCCTCGCCACGCAGGTGGATCACGCCCTTCATGCGAAAGATGTCGGCGCCGCGACTCTGCAACAGGTAGCTGAACCAGTCGTTGAGTTTGGCCGCATCGAGGGGCCGCGGATCGGAGAGACCGATCGAACCGATGTCTTCGTAATGGTGGTGGGACGCGAACGGGCGCTGCGCCGCAGGAGGGTGGCCTTCGAGCCGCAGGTTGAACTCGGCTGGCGCGTGCTCGCAGAAGATCGCGTAAGCACCGGCCCGCGCGATCCCGAGCGCGAAG
>JAYTNX010000073.1:0-1667 GCA_043748075.1 Pseudomonadota bacterium | reverse complement strand
AGCTGCAGTACGCGCTGCTCCTCTTCGCGATCCGCGGCAGAGGGAACGAGCGCCTGGCGGGCGAAGAAGAGCGGGTTGATCACTTTCATGGGCTGGCCGCGGCGCGCGGCGACCTGCCCTCGACGCGGCCGGGACGGCCGCAACTCGACGATCAGGGGGCCGCCTTCACCTGCGGGAAACGGTGTCCCCGCTCCACGCAATACTCCAGCCACTTATTTAGCATCGTGTTGCGGGCCCAGCGCTGATCCAGTTCACGCTCCAATCCGTTGCGCACCGCCTGCAACGCCACGTGCCCGTGAAGCGGCGCCCAGCCCTGCGACTCGGCAACCCGCGCATCGTGGTAGACGCGCACGGACATATCCGGGGCCGAGAACCTCACGGGTGCGGCGCCAGCCCAGCCATGAAGGTCGTAGGTCAGTGTGAAGGTGGCGGTGTAGGGACCGCGCTCGGCGAGCGTGAGAACCAGGTCACAGTCGCCGTGAACCATGGAGCGGCACGAGCCCTCGAACCGGCGGATGTCCTGCACCAGCCAGCCGAGGCGCGTGTAGTTGCTCTCGTACAGGCCCATCAGCGCAACGAAGCTGCGCGGACGCGCTCGCCAGCTGGAGCGAGCCGTGGAATCTGCGAGGAAGGTCGCGAAGCTCATCGAAAGCCACTATAACGCGCGGAGGCCTCGCGGCAAGCGCGCGTTTCGCAGCAACGCGAGCACGTTCACGGACGCACGCGACGCTCGATGCCGGTGGCTTCGAGGATCCGGCTCGAGATTTCCTCGATTGAACACTCGGTCGTGTTGATGTAGGGGATCGCGTAGCGCTCGAACATCGCCTCCGCCGACCGCAACTCGAACTGCACCTGTTGGCGCGAGGCGTAGCGGCTGTCGGGGCGACGCTCGTGGCGGATCTGCTGCAGGCGCTCCGGGCTGATGGTGAGGCCATAGAGCCTGCTGCGGAACGGTGCCAGCACGGCGGGCATCCGGCTCCCCTCCAGGTCATCTTCGGTGAGGGGATAGTTGGCCGCGAACACACCATATTGCATGGCCATGTAGAGGCAGGTCGGCGTCTTGCCCGAACGCGATACGCCGATCAGGATCACATCCGAATGCGCGTAGTCGCGGCTGGTGCC
Organism: Pseudomonadota bacterium; assembly: GCA_043748075.1. Lineage (GTDB taxonomy): Bacteria > Pseudomonadota > Gammaproteobacteria > Steroidobacterales > Steroidobacteraceae > UBA964. The sequence goes on along the minus strand of JAYTNX010000073.1, from coordinate 545 downwards.
GTCGTCATTGGCGAGCGCGAAGTTCGTCGCGTTGATGCGGGCGGTATAGGCCGTCTGGTCGGCGATGCCGTGCGCGCGACCGGCGCGATGCGTCGAACGGGTGTCGAGCTCGCGCTCGATCGGCCCAACAAAGGCCTCGAAAAAGTCGAGGAACAGCGCGTTGGCGCGCTTGACCACTTCGCGCACGTCGTCCTGCACGAGTGTGCCAAAGATGATGGGCTTCACACCTGTCTCGGCGGCCGCAAGGTTAATCTTGCGAACCGCTTCCTCCGCCTTGTCAAGGCTGGACACAAATGGCAGAGTCACCGGCCGGAATTCCAGGCCGTCGAACTGGGTCAGCAGGCTGTGACCCATGGTCTCGGCGGTGACGCCTGTCTGGTCGGAAACAAAAAACACGGTCCTTCTCGTCACGATCTTCGTCCAACCCCAGGCCGGTACAGCGACCGTGCGAGTGTTTCACCGGCACGCCACCGCGGCAAGTGCGGCGATCCGCACGGCAAACCACGCCGCGACCCTCGAGGACTTCCCTTGAACGACTACGTGAT